>NZ_JBRRDY010000004.1:0-184784 GCF_056759935.1 Stenotrophomonas sp. STEN035 | reverse complement strand
GGGGGGGGTTTAGTGCTTTTGGCGTTCTTGGGGGGTGTGTTGGGCCCGGGCGGAGCCCCCCCCCAACCCGGGCCCCCAAATTCGCCGGGGGGTGCTGCGGGGGGCGCGCCCCCCCCCCGGCCCCCCGCGACCACGAGCATCAGTTTGAGGCTGATGCGCACCGATTACTGCGCGGTGTAGACGATTTCGACGCGACGGTTCTGCGACCAGCAGGACTCGTTCGAATCGGTGCAGACCGGACGCTCTTCGCCGTAGGACACGACGGTCAGCTGCGAAGCCGAACCACCGTTGGCCTGCAGAGCCGAGTTCACGCCGTTACCACGACGCTCGCCCAGGGCCTGGTTGTAAGCGCGGCTGCCGCGTTCGTCGGTGTTGCCCTGCAGGGTGATGCGCGAGGACGGACGGTCACGCAGGTACTTGGCGTGGCAAGCCATGATGGCCTGGAACTCCGGCTTGACCGAATCCTGGTCCAGATCGAAGTAAACGACGCGCTGACGCAGGCAGGCGTCGGTGTCCAGGTCGCCCGGGCCGTACAGGCCGGAGGTGGACGGGCCGGTCGGCTGGGTGGTGCTCGAGCCGTTATCAACCGACGGCTGTGCCGGCTGTTCCTTGACCTTCTTCGTGCAACCGGCCAGTGCAACGACCGACAGCAGCGAGACGAGCAAAACACGAGTTGACTTGTTCATGGCTATACCTAGTGGCTCCTGGCCAATGTTGGGATTAATGCGTGGGAAGATTAACATTTTATCAACGCGCAGTGCGGTACGGCCCCCATGCCGGTTCGCGCACATCGCCATCGGCCAGCACCAGGCGCTGGCGCACCCGACCATCGGCCGACACTTCATACAACACACCACGCCCACCTTCACGAGCGGCGTACAGGATCATGCTCGCATTGGGCGCAAAACTCGGCGATTCGTCCAGCGAACCCGGCGACAGCGTGCTCCAGCGCGGCGAGCCGAGGCTGCTGTCCATCATCGCGATCTTGTAGCTGCTGCCAGCCCCTTGGGCAACGGCGATCTTCTTGCCGTCAAAGGATACGCTTGCCTTGGCGTTGTAGTTGCCCTGGAAGGTCACCCGGCTGGCGCTGCCGCCAGTGGAGGCCACTTGGTAGATCTGCGGGCGACCGCCGCGATCGGAAGTGAAGTAGACCGAGCTGCCATCGGCAGACCAGGTCGGCTCGGTGTCGATGCCGAAGTGGTTGGTCAGCTGGGTCAGCTGCTTGCTGCCCAGGTCCATCACGTAGATTTCCGGGTTGCCGCTGCGCGACAGCGCCAGCGCCAGACGGCGGCCATCCGGCGAGAACGACGGCGCGCTGTTGATGCCGCGGAAGCTGGTCAGCAGCTCACGGCCACCAGTGGCGATGTCCTGAACATAGATGGAGGAGTTGCCGCGCTCGAAGCTGACATAGGCCAGCTTGCGGCCGTCCGGGCTCCAGCTCGGCGACAGCAGCGGCTCGGCCGAACGGACGATGGTCTGCGGGCTGTAGCCATCGGAATCAGCCACCATCAGCGCATAGCGCATGTTGGCGCCGCTGCCGCTGGCGGTGATGTAGGCGATGCGGGTCCAGAAGGCGCCGCGCACACCAGTGATCTTCTCGTAGATCGCATCGGCCATCTGGTGGGCGACGTCACGCATGGCGCTGGAACGTGCGGTCATCGCCAGGCCGAGCATGCGCTCGCCCTTGGCCACGTCGAACAGTTCGTATTCCACACGGTAGGCGCCGGCACCGGCGTCCTGCACCCGGCCCACCACCAGGAAGTCCTGCTTCAACGCTCGCCAGGTCGGGTATTGCACCTCGCTGCCACGGCTGGGGCGCTCGGCGATCTGCGCTTCGGGCAGATTGCGGAACTGGCCGGAACGGTCCAGGTCGGCACGCACCACGGCGGCGACGTCGGTCTGCGGCGCACCGGCCGAGCCCTGGTAGGCCATAGGCACAACCGCAATCGGCGTGGCCGAGGCATTGCCACGGGTGATTTCGATTTCCAAAGCCCCTTGCTGTGCCGCGGCCACGAACGGCAGCAGCAGAACAGTGAGGGCGACCAGCCAGCGTGACAGATTCTTCATGAGGCGCTCAGCAGTACGAGTGAATATGAAAGAGGGATAGCAGCACGCAGATGAACATTTTCGCAATCGTGAACGAAAGTCATGTGAAATCTGCCAGCCATCGCCCCAAATTATAAATTTCCAATGAAACCAACCGGATGCCCGGAACAGCCACCGCTCAGTTCTGGGCGGTGAATGTAAACATCAGCTCGCGCCGGAACACCGTTTCATAGCCACGGAAGGGCAGCGGCTGCGCCCTCAGCACGGCGCGCTCGATCGAATCGCGCGCTGCCGCGTCCATTGCGCAACCCGATTGCACCTCGGCACTCATCACCTCGCCGCCCGGCAGCTGCTTGATCAGGATCCGGCAGCGCGTGCCATTGGGAATATTGTCCGGCCGGTTCCACTGGGCAACCACGGCCTGCTGGATCGCGGCGGCGTACTTGGCAGTCAGATCATTGCTGGTACCGCCCTGCCCCGGCGACGGCGTGCTCGGTCCGCTGTTGCCGCTGCTGGTGGACGTGGCCTGCGCACGGGCGCGGGCATCAGCGACCTGGCGCAGGCGCTGCTCGGCCAGCTTGGCCTCGCGCTCGGCCTGCTCGCGCTTGCGGCGGATCTCGGCGATCTTCTGTTGACGCTCCTGCTCGGCCTGGGTCTCACTGGCCTGGCGCTGCTGGTCGGCGATCTTCTTACGATCCTCCTCCTGCTGCTTGGCCAGGCGCAGTTTCTGCTCGGCCTCTTCCACGCGCTTGCGCTCGGTCAGGTCGATCTGCTCCTGGCGACGCTTGGCTTCCTGCTCCTGCTTGGCCTTCTCCTGGGAAATGGCCAAGGCACTGACGCGGTCCTGGTCGACCGTGTCCGGCTGGGCAATGCGCTCCTGGGCGTTGTGCTGCTGTGGCGTCGGCGCGTCCTGCGGTTTGGGCTCGGCGATGGGCTGCGGCGGCGGCACGGTGTCTTCCGGCACCGGCTCGGGCTGCGCCTCTTCAACCGGCTCAGGCAGATCCGGCAGTTTTTCCGAGGCACGCAGGGCCTGCCGCGCGGCCGAGGCTTCGGCGGCGGACAGCTGCATGTTGGCCTCAAGCGCCGGGTCACCAGCGGCGGCTTCGGTGCTGCGCGAAGGCGACCACACCCAGGCAATGATGAAAATCGCCGCGACCAACAGGTGCACCAGCAACGCCAGTACGACCGGCAGGCCCCACTCGTTGCGGTTGTCGTGCGGCGGTGGCAGTGCGTCAGCGTGCATCGGTCGCCAGACCCACCTTTTCGATCTTCGCGGCCTTGATCACGTCCATGGCGTCCATGACCTTTTCATAGGCCACGCTCTTGTCGGCGGCCACGATCACGCGAAGTTCCTTGTCCTGCGAGGCCAAGGCGCTCAGCTGCGCCTGCAGCGCGGCAGCGCCCATGGCTTGCGGGTCTTTGGCTTCGGGCAGCTTCAGGCTCATCTGGCCGTCGGCACGTACCGAGACCACGATCGGATCCTGCTTGCTCTCCAGCGCCTTGGCGGTGGAACTGGGCAGGTCGACCTCGAAACTGAGGGTCAGCAGCGGCGCGGTCACCATGAAGATGATCAGCAGCACGAGCATCACGTCGATGTACGGCACGACGTTGATCTCGGACTTGAGCTTGCGGCGCTTGCGGCGGGGTATGGCGGCGGTCATAGATGGGCTCCTGCGGTCAGAGGAAGGCGCTGGCGCACTTACTCGTCGCTGCCGCTCTGCTGGCGCTGCAGGATGGAGCTGAACTCCTCGGCGAAGGTTTCATAGCGCACCGACAGCCGCTCGACGCGGGTGGTGAAGCGGTTGTAGGCCCACACCGCCGGGATCGCCACAAACAGGCCGATCGCGGTGGCGAACAGGGCTTCGGAAATACCCGGGGCAACCGAGGCGATACCGGCCTGCTCACCGCTGCTGATCATGTCGTGCATGGTCACCATGATGCCGAACACGGTGCCGACCAGGCCCACATAAGGGGCGGTGGAACCGATATTGGCCAGCAATTCCAGATTGCGCTCCAGCCCATCGACTTCACGGGCATAGGTGGTGCGCATGGCGCGCTGCGCGCCTTCCAGCTGAGTGCGGCCATCAAAGGCGCGGCGGCCCTGCAGGCGCGAATACTCGCGGAACCCGGCTTCGAAGATGGCTTCCAGGCCATCAACCTGACGGTTGCGGTCGGTGGCCGAGGCGTACAGCTTGCCCAGATCGGCACCGGACCAGAAGCGGTTCTCGAAGTCGCTGGCCTCGTTGTCGGCGGCCTTGAACACGCGCGCCTTGCGGAAAATGATGACCCAGCTGATGAAGGAGCCGGCCAACAGCAGCAGCACGATCAGCTTGACCGGGATACTGGCCTTGATCATCAGGTCCAGGTAGTTGATGCCGCCGCCATGGCTGGCCTGCGCCACGGTCTGCGCGGCGGCTGCGCTGACATCGGCCGGCAAGGCCTCGGTCACGGTGGCCTGCAGGGCCAGAAGCAAAGCGATCATCCGATCTTCCTCAGTGTTGCTTAAGCGGGTTGTGTTTGAAGGGGTTTCAGTAATGCGTAAAGCGTGTCATCGAGCGCCTGCGGACGGAAGTCGCGGGCACCAACGGCGGCAAGGCGAACCTGCGCCGTCGCCAGCACCTGGTCATCGCGCATCACTGCCTGCGCCATCAGCAGGCTGGCCCGCCGGCATTGCAGCAATTCCACCGTGGTGGTCAGCGCATCGTCCAGCTTGGCCGGCTTCAGGAAGTCCAGGTTCATGGCACGGACCACAAATACCTGGCCGTCACCGCAACGCATGGCTTCCTGTCCGTAGCCCAGGGCGCGCATCCATTCGGTCCTTGCCCTCTCCATGAAGGCCACGTAGCGGGCGTGGTACACCACGCCGCCAGCGTCGGTATCTTCCCAGTAAATGCGTGTCGGCCAACTGAACCGAGACTCATTCGTCATCGCGTTGCTCCGCGAACAGGTCCACTGGCGCCGGTGCGGCCTTGGGTTTGAGGCCCAGATGACGGTAAGCCTTGCTGGTGGCCATGCGCCCGCGGGCGGTACGCACCAGGAAGCCCTGCTGGATCAGGAACGGCTCGACCACGTCTTCCAGGGTGCCACGCTCTTCGGAAAGGGCTGCGGCCATCGACTCGACCCCAACCGGGCCGCCATCGAAATACTCCACCAAGGTGCGCAACATGCGCCGATCCAGCTCATCGAAGCCTTCCGGATCGACCTTGAGCATCTGCATCGCAGCCTGCGCCACGTCCTGGTCGATATGCCCGCCAGCCTTGACCTGGGCGTAATCGCGCACGCGCCGCAGCAGCCGGTTGGCAATACGCGGGGTGCCGCGCGAACGGCGGGCGATCTCGCCAGCGCCCTCGGCACTGCAGTCGATGCCGAGAATGGCCGCCGAACGCCGCACGATGCGGGTCAGTTCCTCGGCCGAATAGAACTCCAGCCGCTGCACGATGCCGAAACGGTCGCGCAGCGGCGCGGTCAGCAGTCCGGCGCGGGTGGTGGCACCAATCAGGGTGAACGGTGGCAGATCCAGCTTGATCGAGCGCGCGGCCGGGCCGTCACCGATCATGATGTCGATCTGGAAATCCTCCATCGCCGGGTACAGCACTTCCTCGACCACCGGCGAAAGACGGTGGATTTCGTCGATGAACAAGACGTCATGCGGCTGCAGATTGGTCAGCAACGCAGCCAGGTCGCCGGCTTTTTCGATCACCGGACCGGAAGTGACGCGCAGCGCCACACCCAGTTCATTGGCGATGACATGGCTCAGCGTGGTCTTGCCCAGCCCGGGCGGGCCGAAGATCAGCACATGATCCAGCGCCTCGCGGCGGGCCTTGGCGGCCTGGATATAGATATCCATCTGCTCACGCACCGGTGCCTGGCCGAGGTAATCGGCCAGGGTGCGCGGACGGATGCTGGCGTCTGCAGCGTCATCCTCGCGGGTGGCGCCGGCGCCGATGATGCGGTCGTCAGTCATTTTGCAATTATGCGCCAAGCAGGCCGCATCCGATCAGATTTCCACCTGCGCGCCCAATTCCACCAGCCGATTGCCCGGTATGCGGAAAAAGCCGGTGGCAGGCGCCGCGTTGCGATGCATGAAGGCGAACAACTTGTCGCGCCAGATCGGCATGCCACGGTTGGCGCTGGCCACGATGGTCTCGCGGCTGGCGAAGAAGGTGGTATCCATCGGATCGAAATAGATGCCACCGTGGTCGCAGGAACGCATCAACGCCAGTGGAATATCCGGGGTTTCCATGAAGCCATAGCGCACGTAGACCCGGTAGAACTCATCGCCCACCGAATCGATGCGCAGGCGCTGGCCTTCGGCCGCATACGGCATCGGCAGGGTTTCCACGTGCAGGAACACATTGCGCTCGTGCAGCACCTTGTTGTGCTTGAGGTTGTGCATCAGCGCATGCGGGACAACGGTCGGATCGGCGGTCAGGAACACCGCCGTGCCTGGCACGCGCACCGGCGGCGCCAGCATCAAACCCGGCAAAAACGTGTCCAGACGAATACCGTCCTTGCGGATCTCATCACGCAGCAGCTCACGTCCGCGCCGCCAGGTGCGCATCATCGTGAACAACACCAAGCCCAGCACCAGCGGGAACCAGGCACCCTGCAGCAGCTTGGCACCATTGGCGATCACAAAGCCCAGGTCGATGAAGAGGAACACCACACACAGGGCAATGATGGCGTGGCGCGCACGCGGCCACAGCACCCGCGCTACCAGCGCCAGCAACATGGTGTCGATCAGCATCGTGCCCGACACCGAAATACCGTAGGCGACCGCAAGGTTGCTGGAGCTGCGGAACGCCAGCACCAGCCCAAACACCATCACCGCCAGGCCCCAGTTGATGCCCGGGATATAGATCTGGCCGATGGTGTCGTGTGAGGTATGCAGGATGCGCATGCGCGGGATGTAGCCCAGCTGCATGGCCTGCCGCGATACCGAGAACGCACCGGTGATCACCGACTGGCTGGCGATCACCGCCGCCATCGTTGCCAGCAGGATCATCGGGATCAGCGCCCACTCCGGCACCGCCTCGAAGAACGGATTGGCCACCGCGTCCGGGCGCTGCAACACCAGTGCGCCCTGCCCCAGATAGTTAAGCACCAGGCACGGCAGCACGAAGAAGTACCAGGCGTGGCGGATTGGTGGCGCACCAAAATGGCCCATGTCCGCATACAGCGCCTCGCCACCGGTCACCGCCAGCACCACCGCGCCGAGGATGAAGAGACCGTGCCAGCCATGCTCCATGAAGAAGCGTGCCGCCCACATCGGATTGAAGGCTTTGAGCACTTCCGGCGCGGCAATCACGTTCCAGATGCCGATTGCGGCCAGCGACAGGAACCAGATGGTCATCACCGGCCCGAACACCTTGCCCACCTTCTCGGTGCCAAAGCGTTGCGCGGCGAACACCGCCGCCAGCACCACCAGGGTGATCGGCACCACGAAATGGCCCAGTCCCGGCGCTGCGACTTCCAAACCCTCGACCGCACCCAGCACCGAGATCGCCGGAGTGATCACCCCGTCACCAAAGAATAGTGACGCACCAAAGATACCGAGGATGCCGACCACATAGGCTGACCGCGAACCATTGCGCAGGGTGCGCTGGGCCAGCGCCATCAAGGCCATGATGCCGCCCTCGCCGTCATTGTCGGCGCGCATGATGATGGTCACGTACTTGAGCGTGACCACCATGTTCAGCGCCCAGAACGCCAGCGACAGCACGCCTAGCACGGTGTCATGGTCGCTGTTGAGCCCGTAATGCGGCGAGAACGCCTCCTTCAAGGTGTACAGCGGGCTGGTGCCGATATCGCCAAACACCACGCCGATGGCACCGACGACCAGCGCCATGCCACCGGCAGCGCCGCCGTGACCATGACCATGGCCTTGAGTGGAAGATTCAGACGTTGAAGAAGCGTGGGACATGGCGATCTCGGGTTGGCGTCATGCTGCCGAAGGGGTTAACGCAGGGCTGCCTGCAGCGCTTTACGGATGACCGTGGCGACATCATCGCCCTCGGCACCGGCATCGCGCGCCATCTTGGCGGCCTCTGCCGGTTTATAGCCCAGTTGCTGCAACGCCACTGTCGCCTCGGACACTGCATCGTTGCCCAGCGCTCCGGCAATCGGTGCGCCGCCACCGGTGAAATTGGCTGCGCGGTCACGCAGTTCGACCACCATGCGTTCGGCGGTCTTCTTGCCTATACCGGGGATACGGGTCAGCGCGGTGACATCGCCGGTCTGGATCAGCCGCGCGAACTCGTCGACGCTGGCCCCGGACAACACCGCCAGCGCGATCTTGGCGCCGATGCCCGTCACCTTCTGCACATCGCGGAACAGGCGGCGCTCGCCCTCACGAAGGAAGCCGTACAGCGAGACGCTGTCCTCCTTCTGCGCGTAATGGGTGAACAGAATCACCTCGCGACCGACATCAGGCAGGTCATAGAAGGTGCTCATCGGCGCCTCCAGCTCATAACCCACGCCATTGACGTCGATTACCAGCCACGGCGGGGCCTTATGGGCAAGGATGCCGCGCAGTCGACCAATCATGCGAAAAACCTCATTTGCGACTCCAAGCCTGGCGCACATCCACTCCCAGCCGGTTGGCGGTAGCGCGGACATGCGCATGGGTTATGGCCACCGCCAATGCATCGGCGGCGTCTGCCTGTAATTTGCCCTGCAGGTTCAGCATCAAACCCACCATATGCTGCACCTGTTGCTTTTCCGCACCACCTCGGCCGACCACGGCCAGCTTGATCTCGGTGGCGGCGTATTCGCTGACCGGCAGGTCGCGCATCACCACCGCGCACACCGCCGCGCCACGCGCCTGCCCCAGCTTCAAGGCCGAATCGGCGTTCTTGGCCATGAACACCTTCTCGATCGCCACTTCCTGCGGCTGGAATTCCTCGATCAAGGCATGCAGTCCGTGCGCCAGCAAGCGCAACCGCTGCGGGAAATCCGCCGCCCCCAACAGCACCAGTGGCGCGTGGTGAACATGGCGGGCGCGGCCGTTGGCATCGATGTCGATGATGCCGACGCCGGTGCGCTGCGAGCCAGGGTCTATGCCAAGGATGCGGGTCATGCTGCCTCTACCAGTAAAAAACGGCGCCCAGCATGGCCGGACGCCGTCTCACCCGGTGGGACCGGGCGGGTCGTCAGACCCGCTCCAGGCCTGCCTGGTCGACGTTGGAATACACGTCCTGCACATCGTCCAGGTCTTCGAGCATGTCCAGCAGCTTCTTCACCTGCACGGCGGTGTCAGCATCGACGGCAACGTCGTTGTCGGCACGGAAGGTGATTTCGCTGTGGTCCGGCACCAGCTTGGCCGCGGCCATCGCGTCCTTCACCGACTGGAAGGCTTCCGGCGCGGTGATCACGTCGATCGAGCCGTCTTCTGGATAGACCGCGATATCGTCGGCACCGGCCTCGATCGCCGCCTCGGTGATGGTTTCTTCATCCGCACCCGGCGCGAAGCTCAGCACGCCCAGCCGCTTGAACATGAACGACACCGAGCCTTCGGTGCCCATGTTGCCGCCGCACTTGCTGAAGGCATGACGCACGTCGGCCACGGTGCGCACGCGGTTGTCGGTCAGGCAGTCGACGATCACGGCGATGCCGCCCGGGGCGTAGCCCTCGTAGCGCACTTCTTCGTATTCGACGCCTTCCAGCTCACCGGTGGCCTTCTTGATCGCGCGCTCGATGACATCCTTGGTCATGTTCGCGCTCAGGGCCTTGTCCATCGCGGTGCGCAGACGCGGGTTGTTGTTTGGGTCGCCTCCACCACCGCGGGCAGCAACGCTGATCTCCCGGATGATTTTGGTGAAAATCTTGCCGCGCTTCGCGTCATTCGCGTTTTTGCGACCTTCGATGGAAGGACCTCGACCCATGGGAATACCGTACATCTGTCAGGAACAGGACGGTAATTCTACCTGATCCCCCGCCCAGCCCCCGTCATCAGCCGGTTACCGCGGCAACCGTCGGAAAGCGCCCCCGGCGCAGGAAGCCGGCGGTCAGCGTGGCCACCTCGGGCGACAGCACCAGCCCGCTATGGCTGACCGGCACCACACAATGGTCGGCCAGACCCGGCAGACGGGTTTCGGCCAGGCCCACGGTGCCATCGGATTCGCCGTCCAAGGCCCCCATCATTGCCCCCAGCCCATGCGCCACCGAGCCCGCGATCAGGCCGACCTCGGCCTTTCCCTGCCAATCCGGCAAACCGTGCAACAGCAGGTCGCTGCTACGCCCCAAGGCCGCCACCCAACCATGTTCGGCCATCGAACGGGCAGTGCCACTGCCGCATAACGGCGAGCCAAGGCAGACCACCCGCGGCACCTCCAGGCTCGGCGCCTGCCGCAACGCCTCCAGCGCGACCAGACCACCCAGGCTGTGCCCGACCAGCGATACCTGCCCTCCCGTGCGCAAACGTTGCACCAACTGCGGCACCGCCTGTTCGGGTCCGCCGAACACGCTGGCGTAGCCAAACGTATCCACTGCGAAGCCCTGCGTGCGCAGCCGCCAGGCCAACGGCAACAGCCAGGAGCGGGTGTTCCAGATGCCGTGCAGGATCAGCACACGGGGACGCGGGGAGTTCTGCCATGACATGCGCGCAGTTTCCTTCATCGGCCTTGCCCACTACAACGGGCAACGGCCCGGCCTTCAGTCGAAGTTGTAATCCAGCTGCAGGGCCAACTGCCGCCCTACCGCGCTGTAGACCTCGTCGTAGTAGTACGGAAACTCGATATTGCTGCTGTCACGTGGCGGCGCTGTATTGAACAGATTGTTGATGAACAAGGTCGCCGTCGCGCGCTTGCCGATTTGTTTGCCGACATTGGCATTCCACAGCAGCAGTGGCCTGATCCGGCCTTGGCCATCAACGCGCGGCAAGCGGCCGTAGCGGATGCCGAACAGGTTGGCTGACCAGCCCCCCTGCCCCTGCCAACCCAGACTGGTACGCAGGTTGCTGCGGAACGCCAGGTTTTCACCCGACTCCCACTGCGTCTGGCGCCATTCCTCGTGCAAGGTACCCGGTGAGCGCACCCGACGCTGGGCCCAGAAAGTGTGCGTCCAGGCCGTGTGCAGGACGAAGTCGCCGATGCCGCTGCTGAAACGCCAATCCACTACCGCGTCGATGCCGCGGATGCGCTGCTCGGACTGGTTGGCCGCCGTCGACTCGACCATGACAATGCGGCCATCGCCCTGCCCGCCGCTACGCACTACCCGCGAACGTGCCTTGCGACACTCCCAGGAGCGTGGATCCACCGTGCTCGGGCGCCCATCCGGGCGCAGGCCGGTGGTGCACTCGGCTTCATCACGCAATAGCAGCGCCGGCGAGATGCGGCCAATGCCGCCTTCATTGCTGACATCCCAATAGTCCGCGCTGATCGACAAGGCATCGCTGACATCCCATACAACGCCGGCCGTGATCGAGGTGCCGGTCTCCGCACCCAGCTCGGGGTTGCGATAGGTCCGGGTCAGAAACTCCGATTCATAACCAGCGCAGCCGGGATTGGCACCGGCAACGATGCAGCGCCTCGCATCAATGGCGCTGCCAAAACTGCCGCCGCCATCGGTGAACACCCAATGCATGTCCGGCATCTTGAAGCTGGTCGCGTGGCTGGCACGCAATAGCAGATTGTGCGCAGGTCGCCATTCCAGCCCAGCACTCCAGGTGCGCGCTGTAGCGACGGCGACCGCGTCGTCGTACCTGTCCACGCGACCGGCCAGACTGCCCTTGATCGCCGTCGTCAGCGGAACGCTCAGCTCTGCACCCAGTGCGTAGCGATCGCGCGTCCCTTCGCCCACGCTGCCGGTGAGGTTGTAGGTAGCCATCTGCAAGGGCAGCACCGATGGCGTGTTGCGCAGCCGGTAGCGCTGTCGACTTGCCTCCGCCACCAGCGCCATTGCCAGGCTGCCGGCAGGTAGATCGGCGATTCCACCGGAGACAACATAAGACGCCTCATCCACCCGGGTAAGCGCGTCGTAATGCACATTGCTCGACATGGCCGTGTATTCGTCAGGCGTGATCGGCCGATACCAATGCTGCAGGTTCAATGGTTGGATGATGACGCCATCATCAGTCACCCCCATTGCGGGGCCAAAGAAAAAGTCATTGATCTTGTCGCCCAACAAGCGCCGCCGATCACGCTGCACCCGATAGTCCGAACGCCCAACCGTCAGGCTCCAGTCCAGGCGCTGCCCGTAGCGCCCTTGCAGCCCCAGCGCCAGATCCCACATCCGCTCACTGTAGTGATCGTTCATTGCGTCTGGCCCGCCCACTTCCTGCGGGGTAAGCACGCGTCGTGGCGCGAGATAACCGAAGCGCGGATCGTAGACCTGGTTGACCTTGCCGGTACTGGCCAGATGCGGCCCGGTGATGGTCTCGAAGCCGCTGGCCAGCTCGCTGCGCGCATTCCACAGCTGCAAACCCGCCCATGCCTGCGTGTGCGATGACAAAGCCCACTCTGCATGCAGCTGCCCGGACAACTCCCGCACGCCATCCATCAGCGAGGTGTAGCCAGCGTTGCGCCAGGTTCCGCAGCCGTACCCCTGCAGTGCCGATGGCGCGTTTGCAGGCGCAAGAAAGTTCCAGTCGACGAACTCGCCCTGCCAGCGCGAGCAGACATCGCGCGGCAGCGGCAGCAGCACTTGAGCGGTGCCGCCCTCGCGCATGAAACCCAGCCCAAGTTCGGGATTCATCGGCGCGCCAGCTGGACGTTTCAGGTCGCGTTGCGCGCCGCGCAGCAACTCGGCAGCCGAGTATTGCACGGCATAACTCAGCCCCCAGTTCTCGCCGCCATGCCCGGCGGACCACTGCAGATCAAAGCGATCACCACCGCCTTGGCTGCTGGCGCCGGTGCGCACCCTGGCCTGCGAACCGCTGCGCGGTTGTTTGAGCACGATATTGACCACCCCGGCGATCGCATCGGCACCGTAGATGGCCGAGGCGCCACCGGTCATCAGCTCGACCCGCTCCACGCTGGCCAGGGGAATGCCACCCAGGCTCTGGAAATTGCTACGTCCGTTCGAGGGAAACGGGTAGTCCGGCAACCGCCGGCCATCGACCAGGATCAACGCCCTGCCCGGGCCCAGGCCGCGCAGGTTCAAGGGCTGCGCGTTCGCCGAAAAGCGCCCGCCGCCGCCCAGCGACTCGGCGCCGTAATTGCTCATGCCATTCAAGGCCAGCACATCGGTCAAGGTGAAATGGCCATCGCGTTGCATCTGCTCGGCAGTGATGATGGCTACCGGTGCCGGGCCTTCAAACGCGCTGCGGCGTATCCGCGAGCCGGTGACCTGCAGCGAGGCCAAGGAACTGGCCACCGCCGGCATCGTCACCGGCTGCGTTGGCTTGGGCGCTGCAGCTGCCGGAGCTGTCGCGGCCTGGACAATGGTGATGACCCCGCTACTGGTCAGCGTATAGCCCAGGCCGCTGCCAGCCAGCACTTGCTGCAGGGCCTGGGCGACGCTGTAGCGTCCGTTCAACGCAGGTGCGGTCTTGCCGGCCAGCATCTGCGGCGCCATCAGTATCTGCAGCCCCGAGCTGGTTGCCAGTTGCGCCAACGCCTGCTGCAAGGACTGCCGTGGCTGCTGGTAATCGCGAGTGACGGAACTGCCCTGTGCCCAAGCAGGCACGATCACCAGGACAAGGCATAGCAACAGCCAGCGCAACATGCCTCGCCGACCGTCCCGCACCCGCTGATTTCGGCGACCTGCGCTGGCAATCATCCCCTCTCCCAGTGACAACCGGACTGGCACCGAACCGGCAACCCCTGTACAGACGCAGCAAGCACCAAACCCCTCATCTGGCAGAATCACTGGCACTGGCCCAAGCTGCGCGTGTCGCCTCAGACTGTCAACGCCCGCCAATGACCGCCGTCCTGCCGCCCGTTCAGCCTCCGCCCGACACCCTCCGGGACGCGGGCGCCATGGCGCAACAGTACCGCCCACGCCTGATGCGTTACTTCAGGAACCACCTGGGTACGGTTGAAGACGCGGAAGATCTCACCCAGGAAACCCTGGTGCGGATGATGCGCGATCCGCAGGTGGACAAGGTCAACAACGTCGAAGCCTATTTGATGACGATTGCGGGCAACCTGCTGCGCGACCGCTACCGTCGCGACCGTACCCGCCATGTTGGACAACATGTACCCATCGATGAGAACACCGAGGGCTGGCCCACCGAAACGGTATGTGGTGAGCGCGTCTATCAGGACCGTGAACGCCTGCAGACGTTCTTGAAGGTACTGGATGATCTACCACCACGTTGCCAGCAGGTATTCCTGCTGCATCGCTATGAAGGCCTGACCTATGGCGCCATCGCCAGCCAGCTGGGCATCAGCGTCAGTGCTGTCGAAAAACAAATGATGCGCGCCCTGCTCCACTTCGGCACGCGTTTGGAGCAACCATGAAAGAAACCAAGCTTGAAATCGTTGCAGACGCTGATCCGATCCGCACCCACGCGGCGACGTGGTTTGCACGGCTGCACGCCGATGAACTGAACGAGCACGAACAGGCAGAGCACCAGATCTGGCTGGATGCCGATCCAGCGCATCGGCTTGCCTACGAAGAGGTCGAGCGCATGTGGATGATGCTGAGCGATTTTTCGGCCGCGCCCGAGATCAGCCAGCGTCTGGCGGCGATTCCCGCAGCCGCCTCGGAGCAGGCCAGACCGCAGCCGCAGCGCCGGCCCCGCCGTCTGCAATGGCTGGCAGCCTGCGCAGCGGCGCTGACCGCGGCTGTCATCGGCTGGCAGGTATTTGCTCCGGCACCAATCAGCGAACAACGCTATGCCAGCGCGATCGGCGAGCAGCGCAGCATCACACTCGACGATGGCACACAGGTTGATCTCGATACCGGCACCACGCTTCGCGTGCGTTACAGCGAGCAGCAACGCCGCATCGCACTGGATCAAGGCCGCGCCTTTTTCAAGGTGGCACACGACAGCGCGCGTCCGCTGACCGTGGATACAGCGCAAGGCAGCGTGCGCGCGGTTGGTACCCAGTTCGAGGTGTATCGCCTGAACAACGGCCTTGATGTGACCTTGTTCGAAGGCAAGGTACAGCTGCGCGCCGCAGCAGCCGACGACAGCGCCGCAGCCGCAGCCACGCTCATTCCCGGGCAGCGCGCGCACATGACCGCAGGCAAGGCCCCGCAAATACAGAACTTCCACGCTGGCAGCGCACCGGGATGGATCGACGGCCAGTTGGTGTTTGTGGATATGCCATTGCGGGCGGCGATAGAAGAGTTCAACCGTTATGGCGGCAGCCCCTTGCGGGTCAAGGATGCGGCGCTGGGCGAACTGCGTGTCTCCGGCGTGTTCCGCAGCAATGACAGCACCGGTTTCGTTGAAGCCTTGAACGCCTTGCACAAGATCTCGGCACACACCAACCCCGCAGGCGAGACCGAGCTCAGCCGCTGATCAGTACGCGTCGCAGACTTCCTGCGGCGCGCATTGGCAGCTCAGAGCGGCTGACGCAACGCCTGTCTGATCCGCTCGCGCTCCAGCAGCTGCGCATCCAACAAATTCCTGAGCCGGCGATTCTCCACCTGCAACAGGCGCAGTCGCCTTGCGTTCGGCGCGCGCAGACCACCGCAGATGCGCTGCAAAAGCACATGCGACGCCTCACCGAAACCATGCTTCCTGCAGAGCTTCTGCAGGGGCTCCCCGCCATCAACTTCGCGCAGGAAACCGATCACCTGCCTCTCATCAAAACGCTTTCTCATGCTTGCTTCGCCTTGCCGGCAACTGCATCAACGCCAGTTTTGCCGTCCGTACCAACGCCCAGACAATCCGCACCGTGGTCGCAGCAACAAGGCTCAGCTACCAGGTCCGATATTCAGGAGGCTGCGCGCGTATGAGCACGCAAACCAGTCCCTTTCCTGTCTAGACGCAGCAGCCAAACATACCCACAGCGATGCAGCGCAAACTCTGATGCATGCAGGGAGGTTGTCGGCACGCTGCTGGATTACCAGCTTCGCGGCTCACGCCGCTCCCACAAATGCAGGCACACAACTGTAGTGCCGATCCATGCTCGGCAAGACGCACTCCAGGCGATGCCTGAAATCGCCGTCGCCCAGCATCAATCAGCCAGCAAGCCGCCGCAGAATGAACTCATTGTCGCGCACGCTGCCGACCGGGAACTCATAGGCCCCGACGTGCTCAAAGCCATGCCGTGCGTAGAAACGTTGCGCACCGAAATTCTCCGACCACACGCCAATCCACAATGTACGCCCCGGGGTCTGCAACCACTGCAGTGCCGCAGCGAACAACTGCCCGCCTTGACCGCCACCTTGATGCTGGCGCAGCACATACAAGCGCTTCAACTCACCATCAGCCACTGCGGCATCCACATGCGGCAAGCCACAGGGGCCAGCAAAAGCGAAACCGATGGCCTCACCTTCCACTTCCAGCAACCACGCCGCGTAGTCGCCGGACTGCAGCTGTTGCCGCTGCAGTTCGAGGGGATAGGCCGTGGCCAGGTAATCAGCCAGGTCCTGCGGCGGGTACAGATGGCCGAACGTCTCCACGAAGGTACGTTCGGCCAGCGCGCACAGCACGCCAGCATCATCGGGCGTAGCGCGACGGATGCTGGCGTCAGCTGCCAAGGCTCAGGCCTTGTCGGCGCGCGGACGCACCTGCACGTGCACTTCGGCCAGCTGCGCGTCGGCGATCGGCGACGGTGCGTCGGTCATCAGGCACTGTGCGCCGGTGGTCTTCGGGAACGGGATCACGTCGCGGATGGACTCGGTACCGGCCATCAGCGCGGCAATGCGGTCGATGCCGAAGGCGATGCCACCATGCGGCGGTGCGCCGAAGTTCAGTGCGTCCAGCAGGAAGCCGAACTTGGCGCGCGCCTCTTCGGCACCGATGCCGAGCAGCTCGAACACCGCGCTCTGCATTTCCGGGCGGTGGATACGGATCGAGCCACCGCCGATTTCGTTGCCGTTGAGCACCATGTCGTATCCGCGCGATACCGCGGTCTTGGCATGCGCACGCAGATCCGCCACATCGTCCACCGCCGGTGCGGTGAAGGGGTGATGCAGGGCGACGTAACGCTGCTCTTCCTCGTCCCACTCGAACATCGGGAAGTCGGTGACCCACAGCGGTGCCCAGGTATTGGCAACCAGGTTGAAGTCCTTGCCGGCCTTCAGGCGCAGCGCGCCCATGAAGTCGGAGACCTTGTTGTAGCCGCCGGCGCCAAAGAACACGATGTCGCCATTGCCGGCACCAATGTGCTTGAGCAGTGCAGCGAAGGCCTCTTCGGCAAAGAACTTCTGGATCGGCGAGCTGACCTCGCCGTTCTCGGCGATCTTGATGTAGGCCAGACCCTTGGCACCGTACTTGGCGGCGTGGGCGGCGTATTCGTCGATCTGCTTGCGGCTGAGGCTGGCGCCACCGGGGATGCGCAGCGCGGCCACGCGGCCGTCGACGTCATTGGCGGCAGCGGTGAACACCGGGAACTCGCTGCTCTTGACCAGTTCGGCCACGTCCACCAGCTCCAGCGCGATGCGCAGATCCGGCTTGTCCGAACCGTAGCGACGCATCGCCTCGGCCCAGGTCATGCGCGGGAAGCTGGCATCCAGGTCGACGTCGACCACTTCCTTGAAGATCGAGCGGATCATGTCCTCGACGAAATCCTGCACGTCGCGCTCGCGGACGAAGGCGAACTCCATGTCCAGCTGGGTGAATTCCAGCTGGCGGTCGGCACGCAGGGCCTCATCGCGGAAGCAGCGGGCAATCTGGTAGTAGCGATCGAAGCCAGCCACCATCAGGATCTGCTTGAACAGCTGCGGGCTCTGCGGCAGGGCGTAGAACTCGCCCGGGTGCATGCGCGCCGGCACCAGGAAGTCGCGCGCGCCTTCCGGGGTGGCCTTGGTCAGGATCGGGGTTTCGATGTCCTGGAAGTTGCGCGCGTCCAGATGGCGACGCAGCGCCTGCACCAGCTTGATGCGGGTACGCTGCATGCGCTGCATTTCCGGGCGACGCAGGTCCAGGTAGCGGTACTTCAGGCGGGTTTCCTCGCCCGGGTTCTCATGCGCATGGAACGGCAGCGGCGCGGCCTTGTTGAGGATGCTGATGCGGGTGGCGATCACTTCCACCTTGCCGCTGCGGATCTTGTCGTTGACCGCATGACGCGCGCGCACCACGCCTTCGACCTGCAGCACGTCCTCGTAGCCGAGGCTGGCGGCCACGGCGAACACTTCGGCGTTGTCGGGCTCGACGGTGACCTGGACGATGCCTTCGTGGTCGCGCAGATCGATGAAGCAGACACCGCCGAGGTTACGGGCAACGTCGGTCCAGCCGGCGAGGGTCACGGTTTGGCCGATCAGGGTCTCGTCGACCAGGCCGCAGAAATGGGTACGCATGGAAAGCTCCGCAGGGGGCCCGGCACGAAACGGTGCCGGGTAGCCCCGTATTTTGGCGCTCAGCGGGGGTTGGAGCAAATCCGCCCCATCAGTCACGCCGCCTTAAGCGGGATTACGCCTATAGTTCGGCGTCCAAACCTGAACAGGGAAGCCACCATGAACCGTCACCTCCTGCTTGCAGGCCTGGCTTCCCTGTTGGGGCTGGCCATGAGCCCCACCCCCGCAGCGGCCCAATCCGGCTACCCGGGCGGCAACCAGAACGGTCCGATCCGGTGCGAAAGCGTGGATCAGCGCCAGCGTGTCTGTGCCACCGGCTGGCGTAGCGCCGTGCTGACCCGGCAGCTGTCCAAGGCCCAATGTACCGAGGGTCGCAGTTGGGGCAGCAGCAACGGCAATGTCTGGGTCAGCAACGGCTGCCGCGCAGAATTCAGCGAGGGTCGCGGCGGCTGGGGTGGCGGCCAGGGCGGCTGGAACGGCAACGGCAACCGCACCATCCGCTGCGACAGCAACAACAACCGCCAGCAGGTCTGCAACACCGGTTGGCGCAGCGCGGTGCTGGTCCGCCAGGTCTCCGATACCCGCTGCACCGAAGGCCGCAACTGGGGCAGCAATAACGGCAGCGTCTGGGTCAGCGGCGGTTGCCGCGCCGAGTTTGCCGAAGGTCGCGGCGGCGGCGGTTGGGGCGGCGGCCAAGGTAATGGCAACGGTAACCAGACCATCCGCTGCGACAGCAACAGCAACCGTCATGTGGTCTGCAATACCGGCTGGCGTAGTGCGGTACTGGTCCGCCAGGTTTCCGATACGCGCTGCGTGGAGGGCCGCAACTGGGGCAGCAGCAATGGCGCGGTCTGGGTCAACGGCGGCTGCCGTGGCGAGTTCGCCGAGGGCCGCGGCGGTGGTTGGGGCAATGGCGGCGGTTGGGGCGGCAACAACTACTTCGTGGATTGCCACAGCAACAGCAACCGCTTGAATACCTGCCCATGGGATCGTCGCCAGGGCCGCCCGGTCATCGTCCAGCAGGCCTCGGATACGCGTTGCGTGGAAGGCCGCAACTGGGGCTTCAACGGCGACAGCATCTGGGTCAACGGCGGCTGCCGCGCCCGTTTCGGCGGGCGCTGAGTCCTCAAGCCATGTGGAGCAGAGGGCGCCGGCAAACGGCGCCCTTTGTATTTCAGGCCTCGCTGCCCCACGGTGCTGGCGGCAGCGCCACCGGCACACTCAGGTCGAATTCCACCTGGAACAGACGCCCATCCGGACGCGCCAGCTCGTAGACAAAACGCTTGCCCGGCACCAGTTCCATCGCCCAGGTGTTGCGCAGCGAGGCGGTCATTCCATTCGCGGTGAACATCGCCACCGATTCGGCATCGACCGGAAACTCCTGCCGCCCTGCACTGCCGGCCTGCGCGGTATCGCCGCCGTACATGGTCACTGCATCCGGGCTGCCGTCGGCATGGCGGTGATCGTGCTTCAGGCGCAGGCCGCTGTCGGTGCGGCTGATCACCCAGGTCCGCGAATGGTCATCACCCACATGGAACGGCACCCGCAGTTCCTGCTGCGGGCTGTCGCAACCACGCACATGCATCACCAAGGTCTTGCCATCGAACGGGTCCGGCGCGCTGGATTTTGGATGATTGGCGATGATGCGGCCGGCAAAGGCCTGACCGCAGTAGTGCGCCAGATCAGCGAGAAACTGGTCGGCCGGCGCCACTGCAGCTTTTGCTGCCAGGACGGTGCTGGCAGCAATCGCCGAAACGGGAAGGACAGCAGTGCCGGCCAAAGCCAGCACGCAGATCAGATTCGAGAAGGATGAGGTTTTCATCCCCCGATCCTCGCCCACACACGAGCTCAAGGCAACGCGGCACTGCTTTGAGTGTCACTACGCGCCGCCTGCAAGGCGCTGCGCCATTGCGCGGTTACCAGCGATTCCCTGCCATACAAGAGCTCGGAAGCGGCTACCGCAGCCTGCCAATGCTGCACGGCTTCATTGCGCTTGCCGTGCTGCTCAGCCAGACGCGCGCGCAGTACCTGTTGGCGTACCGCCGCATAAGGACTGCCCGACAGCAACGGCTGCACGGAATCCAGGGCCTGTGCCGCCGCATCCAGCCGCTGCTTGGCGATCAACCATTCGGCCCAACCCTGCTGCACACGGATGCCATTGGCGCTGCTGGCGGGTATACGCGGCAGCCATAGCGCATGCGCCCGCTGTACCAGGGCATCGCCGGCAGCGTTGCCTTGGGCGACCAGCAACAAACCAAGCTGCAGCTCCAGATCCAGGGTGTCCGGATGATCCCCGCCAATCGCCGCCGCGCGTATCGCCAAGGCCTGCCGATAGTCGGCTTCAGCGGCGGCAGCCTTGCCCTGCGCCTGCGCAAGCTGCGCAGCGGTTTCGGTGATGACTGAATAGTTGTAACTGTCCCTCCCCAGCACCTCCGCCGAAAGCTGCAGCGCGGTTTCGACATAAGGCCGTGCGCGTGCGTACTCGCCCTTGCGTATCAGCGCCAGCGCCAATCGGTTGTTCTCGCTGACCACATAGACGCTGCGTTGCCCGAAGATCTTCGGCGCACGCGCCAGGTTGGCCTCGAACGCGGCGATGGCCGCATCCAGATCACCGCGATCCATCACCATCAAGGTGCGTTCGGTGTTGCTGGCCCAGTAGTCGTAGGACATTTCTCCCAAGGTACGCAGGAACATCGGCGTGGACTCGTCAAACGCTGCCGCAGATGCGATCAGGTCGCCTTTGCGCCGGTACATCATGCCCAGGTTGTCCAATGCCACGCCGATGTACTGCTCGCGTTTCCCGGCCCGGTGACGTTGCAGCGCCTGCTTGAAAGCGGCTTCGGCATCGTCATAGCGTTGCTCTGACAACAACGACAGCCCCAATGAGTTGTAGGACTGGGCGACGCGAAAGCTGTCCGCCGGCTGCTTGCCCAGGAGTGCCAACGCCCGCCGCGCCATTTTCGCGCCTTCCACGCCGTTGCGGTTGTTGGAGTAGCTACCCGCCAACAGGTTGAACAGGCGCGCGGCTTCGTCCAGATTTTTTCCGCCGCCAGCGGCAGCCAGTGCTTCGGCGGCCTGCAACATCAGCGGATCAGACCGCCGCAGATCACCCGCATTGCGGTAGGCCAGGCCAATCACGCCCTTCAAGCGCGCCTGTACTTCCGGCGATGCATCCAGCTCCTTGTCGATGCGCGACGCTGCCCGGTCCAGCACCTCGCGGGCACTGATGTCCTCACCGCCGCGCACGCCCTTCTCGCGTGGATCGGCTGCCTGGAACATTTCCACCAGGAAGCCGCTGACCTGCTCGGCGATCTTGGCCTCGCGCTCGGCGGCTGCGCGTTCGGCCGCCAAACGCCACACAAACCAGGCTGCAAGCAACAGCGCCAGCAACAGCAGTGCTGCCCCCTTCCAGTTGCGTCGCAACCAGCGTCCACTGCGATAGAACCGGCCGCCGTTGCGTGCCTGCACCGGCCGATGCTGCAGATAACGCTGTACGTCGGCGGCCATCGCCTCCACCGACGGATAGCGCCGGTCCGGTGGCAAAGCACCCGCCCGCACCACGATGGCATCCAGATCGCCGCGAAGAGACCGTACCCAGCGACAATCGGCCTGGGCCAGCCCACTGGGCGCAGCCACCGCGACAGCGCTGTCGCTTGCGCCGCGCCGCCCGCCCTTGCCTGCCAGCAGCTCGCTCAGCACCGCAGCCAAGCTGAAAACATCGCTGCTCACACCTACCGCCATTCCTGACTGCAGCTCCGGCGCCGCGTACGCAGGCGTGAAGAACTGCCCACCCGGTTCGTCGGCCTCGTCGCCAAGCAAGCGCGACACACCGAAGTCGAGCAGCACCGGCTCGCCATCCTCACGCACCAGGATATTGGAAGGCTTCAGGTCGCAATGCAGCACCAGCCGTGCATGCGCGGCCTGCACCGCGCTGCACACTTTCAGGAACAACAGCAGACGCTGGCGCAGATCCAGCTGCTGGCGCATGCAGTAAACGTCCAGCGGTTCACCACGCACGTACTCCATCACCAGGTACGGGTGCCCGCCAGGAGTAGTACCGCCGTCGTAGAGGCGCGCGATATTCGGATGCTGCAGGCTGGCCAGAATCCGCCGCTCGGCAGCCAACCGCTCAGCGACGCGTGCACGGGGCTTGCCCTGCAGGACTTTGACGGCCACCTCCTGCGCATACAGGCCGTCTGCACGTTCGGCGCGGAACACCATGCCCATGCCGCCACTGGCCAGCCGCTCGTACAGCCGCCAAGACCCGATGACATCGCCTTCGCTCAGCTCGGAAGGAATCGCAGCGACGATCAACTGCTGCATCGGCTCGAGCGCACGACCGAGCTCACTGGTCTGCGCTTCAAGCAACTCCAGTGTTTCAGCAATGACGGCTGGATCAGCGCTCAAGCGCGCAAGCTCACTCCGCCACTGCGACGGATGCAGTTCACACACTGCGTCAAACAGCTCGCGCACCTGTTGCCAGCTATCCCGATCCACCAACACCCCCTGTGCCACCCGCCCGCTACATTGCGAGGCCGTGTCCGCCATGGGGATGATAAGCGCGGCTCAACGCTCCGGTACGTAAGAGTTGGGTGCTGATGACGAATCCGAAATCGCTTCACCTTCATCAACCACAGTTTCTCTTACGACATCGGGATCGGCGGCTTCAGTACTCTCGTTGCTGAGCGGGTCCACATCCATCGGCCGTCGGAACACCAGCGACGGCAGCAGCGTGGTCAATGCGGCATACAACAGCAAGGCGCCGAACAGCACCGGCGAGATCGCAAAGCGCTCGCGCATGATCGCCGCCAGCACCAGGGTGAAGATCAGCGTCGGCGAAAGCGCCAAGGCAACCCGCAGGCTGGTGCGGAAGCTCTCGCCGAACAGCAGCCGGCGCTGCAGCCAGATCACCGCGATACGCAACGGCAGCACCACCAGGGTGATCAACAGACCCAGGCCCAAAGCTTCAAAACTCAAGGCTTCAGCTGGCACCTTGGTGCCCGAGTTGAAGAAGTAGAACGGCACGAAGAATGAAGAAAACAAACGCAAGGCATGCAGGTTTTCGTGCGAAGCCAATGACGGCATGCGCTGCTGCAGCAGCCGCGCCACCAGTCCGGCGATAAACGCACCAACCAGGTAGTACACACCCAGCCCGTAGGTGATGTAGGCGGCCAGCATGCCAACCATCACCAGCAAGGAGAACTCCGAGCCCGGCGCATGCGGCGCCACCCACCGGCCCAGCCCGATGAACAGCAACGGCAGGCCCACCATCATCGCCACCAAGGCCAGGCTCGACAGCGCCATATGCATGGGATCGCCGGCCTGCAGCACCACGAACAAAGCGGCAAGCGCCAACAACTCGCCGGCAATGGCCTTGCTGCTGACCCAGAAACGCTCTGCATCATCCAGACCGAGCTGGGACAGCGAATCCATGATGAAGCCAGTGGAGGGGGTCAGCAGCGCCAGCGCAAGCAGAGCCGCCGCCTGCCAGGGCAAGCCGGCGTAATGCCATGCCAACCAAGCCACGCCGGTGAGCGTGGCACTACGGATCAACAGATGGGTCAGCAACGGCCACATGCCCTTGCGCAGGTCGGCCAGATCCACTTCCAGGCCGGCAAACAGGAACAGTGAGGAAATGCCCAAGGTGGCAAGCAGGTTGACCACCGGATCATGCGAACCGTCACCCAGCCACAGCATCGCGCCGATGCCGAATACCAGACAGGTCAGCGGCGCGGGAATATTGAAACGCTGCAATGCGCGCGGAATGACCAACAGCGCGAAAATCAACAATAGATAGATTACTTCCCTGCTCATGGCGCCGATTTCCTCTGCAGCGGATGCCCCGGGGTCACGCAGGCCGATGGTTGCCGCGCCGACGGAAAAACTGTCAACGCAGGCGGGCGCCGGCCAGCTCCCCTACCTGGCGCAGGATGCCATTCCTGCCGTCATCATCCAGTGCAGAACCCTGCAGGTAGCTGGTCAGCAGCCATGGCGTACCACCGGCCAGCGGCCACAGCGCGGCAATGTCGTTGGTGGTATCGCGGCCATTGCTGCCGGTCTTGTCGCCAACCCGCCAGCCCGTTGGCAGCCCGGCACGCAGGCGCGCGTCACCAGTCTGGTTGTCGATCAGCCAATCGGCCAACTGCTGACGCGATGCCTCGCTGAGCACATCGCCAAGCAGCAAGCGTTGCAGATTGCCGGCCATCGCCGCCGGGCTGGTGGTGTCGCGTGGGTCGCCGGGCGCAAAGCGGTTGAGCTCGGGCTCGTTGCGTGCGCTCAGGGTGACGCGATCGCCGTACTCACGCAGGAAGGCGGTAAGCCCGGCCGGACCGCCGATCAGCGGCAGCAGCAGATTGGCTGCCGCGTTGTCGCTGACGATCATCGTGGCCCGGCACAGATCGCGCACGGCCATGCTCTTGCCAACGTGGCGCTCGGTGAACGGCGAATGGTCAATGATGTCGCTCGCCCGCACCGGCACGCGCTGGTCCAGCGACAACTGGCCGGCATCCGCACGGCGCAGGACCGCTGCGGCCAAGGGAAACTTGACCGTGCTGCACATGGGGAAGCGTTCGTCGATGCGGTGTCCATAGCGGGCGCCACTGGCCGGGTTCCAGAGGCAGACCCCCAGCCGGCCGCCACTGGCTTTCTCAAGCGCGGCGAAGTCGGCGTCACTGACTGCCACCGGCACCGGGATTGCAGCGCCACCAGCGCGCGCAAACGCGGCCGGTATCAAGGCGCTGGCCAAGGCGGCACCGCCAAGCGTGAGGAACTGACGACGAGCAAGCATTGCGACTCTCCTTGGGCGTGATCGGGCTGATCTTGCCCGCCGATGCCGCCTGCGACCATCGCGAATAATCATCGCCAGCCATTAGTTAAATTTGTAGCTCAGGCGGAAATTCGGTCACTGGACGCGGAATAATGTGGACGACCATCAAGTTTCGTCATGACTGCGCCATGATTCGACCCCAGCTACCCCTCAACGCCCTGCGTGCCTTCGAGGCCGCTGCCCGCCATCTGAACTTCACCCGAGCTGCCCTGGAGCTGTGCGTCAGCCAGGCGGCATTGAGTCACCAGATCCGTGGACTGGAGGACCGCCTGCAGGTCAGCCTGTTCCACCGGCTACCGCGCGGCGTGGCCCTGACCGACGAAGGCGCAGCGCTATACCCGGTGCTGACCGAGAGTTTCGACCGCATGGCGATCGCACTGGACCGCTTCACCGGCGGGCGCTTCCGTGAAGTACTGACCGTAGGCGTGGTCGGCACATTCGCCACCGGCTGGCTGCTGCCGCGCCTGCCTGAGTTCGAGGTTGCGCATCCGGATATCGAGCTGCGCGTGCAGACCCATAACAACCGCATCGATCTGGCTGGCGAAGGCCTGGACCTGGCAATCCGATTTGGCGATGGCGACTGGCAGGGACAGGACTGCACACCGATCGTGGATACCCCGTTCGCGCCACTGTGCGCGCCGGCAGTGGCTCGGAAACTGCGACAGCCGCGTGATCTTGGCAACGTGCCGCTGCTGCGTTCATATCGCAATGACGAATGGCCGCGTTGGTTGCAGCAGGCTGGCGTCAGCGGCGTGGAAGCACGCGGCACGGTATTTGATTCGTCTTTGACCTTGGCCAGTGCTGCAGCCGCCGGTGCTGGCGTAGCGCTGCTACCGCTGCGCATGTTCGAGCAGGACCTGGCCGAGGGCCGGCTGTTGCAGCCCTTCGCGCAGACCTTGTCGTTGGGCAGGTATTGGTTGACGAGGCTGCGTTCACGACAGGAGCGCGAGCCGCTGCGACGCTTCCGGCTATGGTTGCAGGCGCAGGGGCAATTGGATCTGTAGTGCCGAGCCATGCTCGGCAAGGACGTCACCTGTAGTGCCGAGCCATGCTCGGCAAGTGCATCAACGGTAAAGCCCCAGCCGAGCATGGCTCGGCTCTACAGTGGCATCGCTTCGCGGCTTGGGCCGCGCCTGCGACGCTCAATCCTCCAGCATCTCCATCCACGCTGCCTCGGCCTGCTCCAGCTGCTGCGCCAGCACTTCCCGCTCGCTACCCAGCCTGGCCATCTTCGCTGCGTCGGCGTAGTTGCCGGAATCGGCCAACTGCGCATCCACCTCAGCCAGCGATGCACCGAGCTGCTCGACCTTCTTCTCGGCCGCTTCCAGCTTGTGCGGGTTGACCGGCTTCTTGTTCGACGCCGGCTTGGCCGCAGCCACCTGCGCAACCGGTACTGCAGCTGCAGGCTTTTCCTGGCGGTCGCTCTTGGTGCGTGCACCCTGCGCGCTGGCACGGGTACGCAGCCACTGCGCGTATTCGTCCAGGTCGCCGGCAAACGGTTCGACCACACCGTCGGCCACACGCCAGAACGTATCGCAGACCAGACCGATCAGATGGCGGTCATGCGAGACCATCACGATCGCGCCTTCAAACAACGACAGCGCTTCAGCCAAGGCCTCGCGCATTTCCAGATCAAGGTGGTTGGTCGGTTCGTCGAGCAGCAGCACGTTCGGCTGCTGCCAGGCGATCAGGGCCAGTGCCAGACGCGCACGCTCGCCACCGGAGAAACCATCCACGGTCTCGAACGCGCGATCACCGGGGAAGTTCCACTTGCCGAGGAAATCACGGAACGACTGGTTGACGCCGTCCGGTGCGATCTCACGGAAGTGATCCATCGGCGTCATGCCGGCGTGCAGCGACTCGACCGTGTGCTGGGCGAAGTAACCAATCTGCAGGTCCGGATGGGCCATGCGGTCACCGGCCAGCAGTTCCAGATCACCGACCAGCGATTTCACCAACGTGGTCTTACCGGCGCCGTTCGGGCCGAGCAGGCCAACACGCTGGCCGGCTTCCAGGCCGAAGCCGACGTTGTCCAGGATCACCGCGTCCGGGCCGTAGCCAGCGGTGACGTCGTTGAGGCGGATCAGCGAGAACGGCAGCTTGGCCGGCGGCGAGAACTCGATGCGGAACTCGCGCTCGGCGCGCACCGCTTCGGTACCGGCCATCTTGGCCAGGCGCTTCATCCGGCTCTGCGCCTGGGTGGCCTTGCTGGCCTGCGCCTTGAAGCGGTCGATGAAGCTCTGCAGATGCGCGCGTTCGGCCTGCTCCTTCTCATGCGTGATCTGCTGCTGGCGCAGATGCTCGGCACGCTGACGTTCGAAGTCGGTGTAACCGCCCGGGTAGAGCTTGGCGGTGCCGCTGTGCAGGTGCAGGGTATGCGTGGCAACGTTGTCGAGGAACTCGCGGTCATGCGAGATCAGCAGCAGCGTGCCCGGGTACTTCAGCAGCCACTGTTCCAGCCAGTACACGGCGTCCAGATCCAAGTGGTTGGTCGGCTCATCGAGCAGCAGCAGGTCGCTCGGCATCATCAGCGCGCGGGCGAGGTTCAAACGCGCACGCCAGCCGCCGGAGAACGCCGCAACCGGGCGCTCATGCGTATCGGCCGGGAAGCCCAAACCGTGCAGCAGCTTGCCTGCACGCGCTTCGGCGTCATAGGCATTGAGCTCGGCCATCTTCTGATGGGCGTTGGCGACGGCTTCCCAGTCCTCGCGCGCGGCAGCAGCAGCTTCTTCCTGCAACACCGCGGCGACCACATCGTCACCGCCGAGCACGTAGTCGATGGCGCGGTCGGCCAGCGCCGGGGTTTCCTGGGCAACGTCGGCAATGCGGATCTTGCCGGGCAGCGAGACGTCGCCCTTGTCGGCTTCCAGTTCACCACGCACGGCAGCAAACAGGCTGGATTTACCCGCGCCATTACGGCCCACCACGCCTACGCGATAGCCGGCATGCAGGGTGAGGTCTACGTTGGACAACAGCAGGCGCTCGCCCCGGCGAAGGGCGAAATTACGAAGGGAAATCATGAATAGGTCCGTTATAACGAAAAGGAATGTGCATGTGAGCAGCATTCCTGCGACGCAATTCTAACGTTAACCAATACTTGACTCACCTCCTGATATCGCACGCGCCTGAACAGCGTTGCCTGACAGGAAGCAAGTACCTGTATTGCCAAATCGCCTTGTTGAACTGAAAAAAGCTTTCGAAAGCAATAATTTAGCCTAACCATCCGGTTTGACACGAGGTAAAAATTCCATTAATTCGCAATGGCGCGCAGCAACTTTCGTCCCCCCCGCGCCACCGAAGATGCCGCCATTCAAAACCGGAGCTGCAACCTGATGAACCGCACGTCCAGCACCCTCGCCGTCGCCATTGCCATCGCCCTTGGCGCCCCGGCCCTCCCCGCCTTGGCCCAGACCGCCGCCAATACCCTGGATACCGTGATCGTCACCGGTACCCGCGTCGCCGACCGCACCGTGGCCGAATCGCAGTCCCCGATCGACATCATCACCCCGGAAGCCCTGCAGTCCACCGGCACCGGCGAGCTGGCCACCGCGCTGTCACGCGCCCTGCCTTCGCTGAACTTCCCGCGCCCGGCCCTGACCGACGGCACCAGCGGCATCCGCCCGGCGCAGCTGCGCGGCCTCTCACCTGACCAGGTGCTGGTGCTGGTCAACGGCAAGCGCCGCCACACCTCGGCGATGATCAACGTCAACGGCAGCATCGGCCGTGGTTCTTCCGCAGTCGACATCAACGCCATTCCGATCGCCGCCATCGAGCGCGTGGAAGTGCTGCGTGACGGCGCCTCCGCCCAGTACGGCTCGGACGCCATCGCCGGTGTGGTCAACATCGTGCTCAAGGGCAGCGGCAAGGGCGGCAGCCTGGCCGTGGATTACGGCCAGTATTCGGCCGGTGATGGCAACAAGTACCAGCTCTCCGGCGACACTGGCGTCAGCTTCGCCGATGGCCGTGGCAGCGTGCATTTCGCCGGTCAGGTCAGCCAGCAGGACGAAAGCAACCGCGCCGGTCCTTACCGCGGCACCGCGCCGAATACCGGCAACTTCCCGTCCATCGGCGAGAAGACCTTCGTGGTCGGCGACCCGCGCGTGGATGCCACCGCCGCCTCGGTCAATGCCAGCTTCAACTTCAGCGACAACATCAGTGCCTACGCCAGCGCGCTGCTGAGCAACCGCGACATCACCTCGTTCGCGTTCTACCGTTCGCCCAACCACAGCGGCCAGACTGCGCTGCTGGCGCAGACCTACCCGGACGGCTATGTGCCGCAGATCAACCAGTACTCCAAGGACCGCTCGCTGGTGGCCGGCGTCAAGGGCAATACCGAGAGCGGCTGGACCTGGGATGTCAGCGTCAACCATGGTGAAAACACCCTGGATTTCCACACCCGCAACAGCATCAACTACAGCCTGGGTGTGAACAGCCCGACCTCGTTCTACGACGGCACGCTGAAGTACCAGCAGGACATCTTCAACGCGGACATCACCAAGTCGCTGGATTGGGGCCTGGCCTACCCGGTCACGCTGTCCTTCGGTGGTGAATACCGTCGTGAGAAGTGGGAACAGAACGCCGGTGAGCTGAACTCCTATACCGGCAGCGGCGCGCAGGGTTTCGGCGGCTTCACCCCGACCAACGAAGTACATAACGATCGCCACAACTACGCCGTCTATGCCGGGCTCGAAGCCGACCTGACCGAGAAGTTCTCCGCCGGCCTGACCGGTCGCTACGAGGACTACTCGGACTTCGGCGACAAGTTCTCCGGCAAGCTGTCGGCCCGCTACGCCTTCACCGACAAGGTTGCGCTGCGTGCCACCGCGTCCAGTGGTTTCCGCGCACCGTCGCTGGCCCAGCAGAGCTACCAGGCGGTAACCAGCACCATCATCAACGGCAACTTCGTTGACCGTGGCACCTTCCCCACCACCAGCCGTGCCGCACAGGCGCTGGGTGCCAGCCCGCTGAAGGCCGAAAGCTCCACCTCCTACAGCATCGGCCTGGTCGTGCAGCCGGTCGAGCGCCTGTACCTGACCGTCGATGCCTACCAGATCGACATCGACGATCGCATCGTGCTTTCCACCAACATCACCACCAACGCCGCCGCCAACGCGTTGCTGGCCGGTCTGGGGCTGCCGCAGGTCACTGCGTTTTCCTACTTCACCAATGGCGTGGACACCCGCACCCGCGGTGTCGATGCGGTATCCAGCTACACCATTCCGTTTGCCGCCAGCAATCTGGAGCTGACCGCTGCCTACAGCTACAACGAGACCGAGGTGAAGAAGTTCATCGCTTCGCCGGCAGTGTTCGGCAGCCTGGGCATTACCCAGTCGCTGATCGGTCGCGACGAAATCGGCCGCATCGAGGACAGCTTCCCGCGTGACAAGGCCATCGTCAGCGGCACCTGGCGCTCGGACCGCTGGGAGCTGGGTCTGTCGGCCACCCGCTACGGCAGCTTCACCGTGCGCAACTCGGCCACTGCTGCCCGCGACCAGACCTACGACGCCAGCTGGGTAGTGGACGCCTCGGCCAGCTTCAAGCCCAGCGAAAACTGGAAGCTGACCGTGGGTGCGGACAACCTGCTGGACCAGTACCCGGACCGCACCGCCGACCTGCAGAACTCGACCTGGGGCATGCTGCCGTACAGCAACTACTCGCCGTATGGTTTCAACGGCGCTTACGTGTACGGCCGTATCAGCTACACCTGGTAAGACCGGATTGATGTTGTGCCCGGTTTGATGTCGTGAAAGGAAGATGCCCTGGGAAACCGGGGCACCTTCTTTGTGCTGGATCGCAGTCGCCGGGCCACAACGCGTTGCGACGCGAGGACTACCTCAGACAGCGTTTGGAAACACCTTCGCACAGAGGAAGTCCACCAGCGCCCGCACCTTCGGCGACGGGTACTTGCTGGCCGGCCACAACACATTGAAAACACCGGCTCCACCCACCTGATCGACCAGGATCGGCTGCAGCAAACCAGCAGCCAGCGGCTCGCGGATGGCGAAGTCCGGCAGGTAGGCAATCCCCAGCCCGCGCAGCGCGAAGCACACGCGCGTCTCGATGTTGTTGCAGATCATCGAAGTCGGCAGTTGCAGCTCGGCCTCGCCCGGCTCGCGCCGCAGCGCCCAGGCCTCCAGCTTGCCGCTGTTGGGGAAGCGATAGTGCAGGCAGCTGTGCTGCTCAAGGTCGGCTGGGGTCTGCGGCACGCCGCAGCGCGCCAGATAGTCCGGCGACGCCACCAGCCGCATGTGGAAACTGCCCAGACGGCGTGCCGACAAGCGTGAATCAGCCGGTTCGCCGGTGCGCACCACCGCATCGAAGCCCTCCTCGATGACATCGACCATGCGGTCGGTGAAGTCCAGGTCCAGCTCGATCTGTGGATAGGCGCGCATGAATTCGCCCAGCACCGGCAGCATCAGCGAGCTCACCAACGGCAGGCTCACCCGCAGGCGTCCGCGTGGCGCCGCGCTGGCCTGCGAGAGCTCCAGCTCGGCGGCATCAATCTCGGCCAGGATGCGGCGGCTGCGCTCCAGGAATAGCGTGCCTTCGGCGGTGAGGGTCACGCTGCGGGTGCTGCGATGGAACAGGCGCACCCCCAGCTTCTCTTCCAGCCGCGCCACGCTCTTGCCGATCGCCGAGGCCGACACCCCGAGCTCACGCCCGGCCGCGACGAAGCTGCGCGTCTCGGCCACCTGCACAAACACCACGAAGCCGTTGAGGCTGTCCATGATCCGCCGCCCGTTTGATTGCGGACATTTTATTCCGCGCATCACGGAACTGCAGCCTGCTTTTTCTTCAATCGGGGGATTCCTATCGTCACCGCCTGCCCTTTCCATCGAGTCAGCCGCAATGACGATCCCCGCGTTCCCCCTACCTTCAACTGCCACGCCTGACCCGGTTTTGGCTCCCATCCAGACCGTCGTGCAGCAGGCACTGGACGAACAACGCCTGGTCGGCGCCGTGGTGCTGGTTGCCCGCAACGGCGAGCTGATCCACCGCCAGGCCAGCGGCCTCGCCGACCGCGCCAGCGCGCGCCCGATGAGGGTGGACACCGTGTTCCGGCTGGCTTCGGTCAGCAAGCCCATCGTTTCCACTGCGGCCATGGTGTTGGTGGCACAGGGCAAACTCGAGCTGGAGGCAGGCATCGAACACTGGCTGCCGGAATTCCGGCCGCGATTGGCCGACGGCCGTCCCGCTCGGATCAGCGCGCGGCAGCTGCTGAGCCATACCGCCGGTCTGAGTTACCGCTTTCTCGAAGCCGATACGGACGGTCCGTATGCACGGGCCGGCGTCTCCGACGGCATGGATGCCTCCGGCATCAGCCTGCAGGACAACCTGCGTCGCATCGCCGAAGTACCGCTGGCATACGAGCCCGGCAGCGCGTGGGGCTACTCGCTGGCAACCGATGTGCTGGGTGCGTTGATCGAGCGCATCCATGGCACTTCGCTGCAGCAGGCCGTGCAGCAGTTGCTCACCGGTCCGCTGGGCATGGGCGATACCGGCTTCGTCACAGGCGACCCGCAACGCGTGGCAACTGCCTATGTAAGCGACGCCCCGCAGCCACACCTGCTGGCCGAAGGTGAGATTGTTTCGCCCTTCGACGGCGCCATCGGCATCAGCTATAGCCCGGCGCGCATCTTCGATGCGCAGGCCTTCCCCTCGGCTGGCGCCGGCATGGCCGGCACTGCCGGCGATCTGCTGCGTCTGCTGGAAGCGCTGCGCGTGGGTGGCGACAGCCTGCTGCCGACCGAACTGATCACCGAAATGGGCCGCGACCAGACCGCTGGCCTGGAGCTGCCCAGCGCGCCGGGGTTCGGCTTCGGCCTGGGCTTCTCCGTGCTGCGCGACCCGGCGCTTGCCGCCACACCGGAATCGCCGGGCACCTGGCGCTGGGGCGGCGCCTACGGTCACTCCTGGTTCGTGGACCGGGCACAGGGCCTGAGCGTGGTCGCCTTCACCAACACATTGTACGAAGGCATGTCCGGTCGCTTCGTCACTGAGCTGCGCGATGCGGTCTACGCCACAGTGGAGCCACGTTGATGCGCGCCGCAAGCTCAGAGCGCCTGCCATTCGGCGCATTGTTGGCACTGGCGATGGCCGGCTTCATCACCATCCTCACCGAAGCACTGCCGGCCGGTCTGTTGCCGCAGATGGCACGTGGCCTTGGCGTGTCCGAGGCATGGATCGGACAGACAGTGACGATCTACGCCATCGGCTCGCTGCTTGCGGCGATTCCGCTGACCAGTGCGACCCAGGGCGTGCGCCGTCGCCCATTGCTGCTGGCGGCGATCGCCGGTTTCGCCATCGCCAATACCGTCACCACCTTCTCCAGCAGCTACGCACTGACGATGCTGGCACGCTTGCTGGCAGGCGTCTCCGCCGGACTGTTGTGGGCGTTGCTGGCGGGCTATGCGGCGCGCATGGTGCCGGCACATCAACAAGGCAAGGCCATTGCCATCGCGATGGTGGGCACGCCGCTGGCGTTGTCGCTGGGTGTGCCAGCCGGCACCTTGTTCGGCAACCTGCTGGGCTGGCGGGTCTGTTTTGGCGCGATGAGCCTGTTGGCGCTGGTGCTGATGCTGTGGGTGCGGTTCAAAGTGCCGGACTTCGCTGGGCAATCGGCAAACCGGCAACTGCCATTGCGACAGGTGTTCTCCATCGCCGGTGTGCGTCCGGTGCTGTTTGTGGTGCTGGGCTTCGTGCTGGCACACAACATCCTCTACACCTACGTCGCGCCATTCCTGACCGCGGCAGGCATGGGCGAGCGCACCGACCTGGTGCTGTTGGTGTTCGGCATGACCTCACTGCTGGGTATCTGGATCGTCGGCGTACTGGTCGATCAGCACCTGCGCGCGTTGACGCTTGCCAGTACCGTACTGTTCGGCACGGCCGCATTGGCATTGGGGCTGGCCAGTGAGGCGCCGCTGGTGGTCTATGCGGCAGTGGCGGTGTGGGGGCTGGCCTTCGGCGGTGCCGCGACGCTGTTCCAGACGGCGCTGGCAAAGACTGCCGGAGACGCCGCCGATGTCGCCCAATCCATGCTGGTCACTGCCTGGAACGCGGCAATCGCCGGTGGCGGCATCATCGGCGGCGCGGTGCTCGGGCGCTGGGGCGTTGCTGCGTTCGCCCCCGTGCTGCTGGTGCTGTTGCTGGCAACGCTGGTGGTGGTTTGGTTCGCCAGACGCCATGGATTTGCAGCCGCCGATGCTTCGTCCCGTGCTGCCAAAGCGGCGCAGGGCGGCCGCGGCGAGGCGCAGCCATGAACAGGTCCAGTGCGCTGTTCTTCATTGCCTTGGGGCTGTTCGGGCTTTATGCCGTCGAGTTCAGCGTGGTCGGCATCCTGCCAGCCATCATCCAGCGCCATGGCATCAGCGTGGCCCAGGCCGGTTGGCTGGTCGCGCTGTTCGCAGCGGTGGTTGCATTGTGCGGGCCTGCGCTGGTGCTGTGGTTTGGTCGCTTCGACCGTCGCAAGGTGCTGGTGGCGTCCTTGCTGGTCTTCAGCCTGTGCAGCCTGCTGTCAGCCTGGGCACCCAGCTTCGCGGTATTGATGGCGCTGCGTGTGCCCTGTGCCCTGCTGCACCCGGTGTTCTTCTCGATGGCCTTCGCCTCCGCTGTCGCGCTTTATCCGCCGCAACGCGCGGCGCATGCCACTGCGCTGGCCTTCTCCGGCACGACATTGGGACTGGTGCTGGGCGTGCCGGTGGCAAGCTGGATCGGAGCCACGTTGTCCTACGAAGCCCCGTTCCTGTTCTGCGCGGCGGTCAATCTGGCAGCTGCCATCGGCCTGTGGATCAAGCTGCCTGATGGGCGTGGAGCAACGCAGGCGATGACCGCCAATCCGCTGGTCGTGCTGCGCCGGAGCAAGGTGTGGCTGTCGATCGCAACCGCGGTATGCGTGTTCGCCGCGATGTTCTCGGTCTACAGCTATGCGGCCGAGTACCTCGCCCGGCAAGCCAAGCTGGACGGCGAGACGATCAGCCTGCTGCTCGGCGTCTTCGGTGTGGGCGGCGTACTTGGCAACCTGTTGGCAGGCCGCGCCTTGGACCGCCAGCTTGGCTGGACCGTGCTGGCATATCCGGTACTGCTTGCGGCGGCCTATGCGGTACTGCTGCGCTTCGCCTCACCGGCGTTGGCAGGGATGCTGCCGATCTGCCTGCTGTGGGGTGCAACCCACGCCAGCGGATTGATCGTCAGCCAGATGTGGATGAGCTCGGCCGCGCCCGAGGCACCCGAGTTCGCCACCAGCCTGTATGTTTCCGCCGCCAACCTCGGCGTGATGTTGGGCGCCGCGCTGGGTGGCAGCCTCATCGGCGTCCTGGGGATGGATGGAATCATCTGGAGTGGCTGGTTGTTTGCCGCGTTGGCGGCCGTCACGGTGCTGGCCAGGAAGCCATGGCAGGCCGCTCGTACTGCATGAAGGACGCAGTGCGTGCGGTCTTCAAGGGTGCCATCGCAACCCTCAATTCCAAAAAAATATCGGATATTTCCGGCATTTAGCCGCATGTACACCGGTAGCACCTTTAGAATCGAGACATCCCCACCCGACCCAGCGAGCCCTGATGCACCATGACACCGCCCTGATCAACATGCTTGCCATCGGCTTGGGCCTGGCCTTCGTGCTTGGTGCCCTGGCCAACAAACTGCGGCTGTCGCCGCTGGTGGGCTATCTGATTGCCGGTGTCATCGTGGGGCCGTTCACCCCGGGCTTTGTCGCCGACCAGGCGCTGGCCAACCAGCTGGCTGAAATCGGGGTGATGCTGCTGATGTTCGGGGTTGGCCTGCACTTCTCGTTGAAGGACTTGATGGCGGTCAAGGCCATCGCCATCCCAGGTGCCATCGGCCAGATCCTGGTCGCCACCCTGCTTGGCTGGGGCGTGGCCACGCTGATGGGCTGGCCAGTGCTGCATGGCGTGATTTTCGGTTTCTCGCTGGCCACCGCCTCCACCGTGGTGCTGCTGCGGGCGATGGAAGAACGCCGCCTGCTGGAAACCAAGCGCGGCAAGATCGCGGTCGGCTGGTTGATCGTTGAAGACCTGGCCTGTGTGCTGGCACTGGTGATGATGCCGGTGATCGCCGAGGTATTCGGCCCTGACGCGACCGGCAAGGAGTTGTCCATCGGCGGGCTGCTGGCCTCGATTGGCTGGACCTTCGTGCAGCTGGGCCTGTTCGTGGCGGTGATGCTGGTGGTCGGGCGCCGGGTGATCCCGTGGGTGCTGGAGAAAGTGGCCGGCACCGGTTCGCGCGAACTGTTCACCCTGTGCGTGCTGGCGATTGCCCTGGGTGTGGCATTCGGCGCCGCCGCCCTGTTCGGCGTGTCGTTCGCGCTGGGTGCGTTCTTCGCCGGCATGATGCTCAACGAATCCGAGCTCAGCCACAAGGCGGCGCACGATTCGCTGCCGTTGCGCGATGCGTTCGCGGTGTTGTTCTTCGTCTCGGTCGGCATGCTGTTCAACCCGATGATCATCGTCGAGCATCCCTGGCAGGTGCTGGCGACCGTATTGATCATCATGTTCGGCAAGTCGGCCGCAGCCTTCTTCATCGTGCGTGCGTTCGGCCATTCCAAGAGCACCGCGCTGACCATTTCCGCCTCGCTGGCGCAGATCGGCGAGTTCGCTTTCATCATCGCCGGCCTCGGCGTGGCGCTGAAGATCCTGCCGCCAACCGGGCAATCGCTGGTACTGGCCGGCGCACTGGTATCGATCATGCTCAACCCGGTGGTGTTCGGCCTGCTCGACCGCTGGCAGGCACGCCACAAGGAAACCACGCCGGTACCGGAAGTGCCCGAAATCCCACCGGGTCCATCGCTGGACCTGCAGGACCACGCCATCGTGGTCGGCTATGGCAGGGTCGGCAGCGAGCTGGCCCAGGTGCTGCGCGACCGCGGCGTGCCGGTGCTGGTGATCGACGACAACCGCGAGCATGTGGAACGTGCGCACGCTGCCGGTATTCCCGGCATCCGTGGTAGCGCTGCTTCGGACAAGGTGCTGGCCGAGGCCCATCCCGAACGGGCGACGATTGCGGTGCTGGCGATTCCGCAGCCGCTGGAATCGGGCGAGGTACTGGCCAAGCTGCGCGCCATCAACCCCAACCTGACCCTGCTGGCGCGCGCGCACAGCGATGCCGAGGTCAAGCATCTGCTCGACCACGGCGCCGATGGCACGGTAATGGCCGAGCGCGAGCTGGCTTATTCGCTGGCGGAGATGATCATGTCCACCCCGCCCTACCGCAGCCTGCGCCCGGGCATGCCTCAGCCGGCGGCCAGCGGGACATAAATATCGGCGCGCAGGATGGCCTCGGGGACTTCTTCCGGGTCGTCGAGGAAGTGGTAGTGCAGCGGCGCATCGCGCAGGGCGTGACCGCTGCCTGGCAACCAGTCGCGCAACACCTGGTCGGTGGCATCTTCCAGCAGGGAGTAGCTACCGACATGGCGCAGCCGCGCCATGCGGCCGCCGCCAAGCACCAAGCACTGCAGCGATTCCGGCAACGCCGGCAGTTCCGCATCCAGCGCAAGCGCGCAATCGAACAGCAGCTCCTCGGCGGGCAGCTCGCGGTGGTCGCCCAGCGGCACGCCGATCAGCTGCTGCAGCTGCTCGACCAGGCCCTGCTCCGCAGCCCAGCCGAACAGTTCGCCGAACACGCCATCCAGGTCGTCGAAGGCCCCGCGCGCGCGCAGCGCCACCACTTCGAAGGGTTCCAGAGTGACGACCTCCACGCTCAGCGGCGCGGGCTGTTCGGCTGGCGGCAATGGCCGTGACAGCTGCTCGATACTGGCGGCCAAACGCCTGGGATCTTCCCGCAACTCACTGGCGCTGGCATCCACCGTTTCGCGCAGCACCCGCGCCAAGGCTTGCGGTGTGTCGTAACCCGCCAACAGCGCGATCTCGGTGACACTGGCATCGCTATGCGCCAAGCGTTGCAGAGCCTTGACCACGCGCAGCCGCTGCACGGTGCGGCCAATGGTTTCGCCAGTCAGTGCGCGGTACACACGATGGAAATGGAACGGCGAGTAATGGGCGATGGCCGCCAGTGCATCCAGATCCGGCAATGGCCCGCCGACATCGATGCTTTGCTGCAGGCAAGCGATGACCCGGTCCAGGCGAGGCAACTGCGCGACATTGGCTTTCATTGCGGCATCTCCGTTTTAAGTGGGGTTATTGCAGCGCGCCTGCTCAGCGCTGGCGTTTCCGATCTTGCGCAAGCTTGGCATCCGCACCGGGCAGACCCGCCAGATGGTCCTGCAGCAACACGATGGCCTGGCGCACTTTCGCCGGCTGCGTCTGCCGATGCGGGGTGACCGCCCAAACCGGCAATGGCGGCACCTCCCATTCCGGCAACAAGCGCTGCAGGCTTCCGGATTCCAGCAGCGGCGCAGCATCCAGACTGGTCAGCACCGCCACACCCAATCCGGCTTCGCACAGACGTAGTACCGCCGGCTGATTCTGGCTGGCGATACGCGGGTGCGCGGGCACCAGTCGCTCCTCGCCGCTCTCACTGTGCCGCCAGACCAGCCCCGGCACCTGCGGCATGCCCAGCCATTCGGCCGCTGGCACCTGCAACGGATCACTGGGCAGTCCGTGCCTCTGCAGCCAAGCCGGTGCCGCGCAGGGCCAGCGTTGCAGGCTGCCCAAGCGTTGCGCCATCCAATCACTGTCCGGCAACTGGCCGAAGCGCAGCGCCAGGTCGATGCGTGCCTGCAGCAGATCAGTCCAACCGTCGTCGAAGAACAGGTGCAGGCGCAGCTGCGGGTTGTCCTGCAGCCAGCCGCCCAGGGCCGGGCCGATATGCGCGGCCATGCCCAGCGGCGCTGACAGCCGCAGCTCACCGCTGGGTGCCTGCCGGGCCGCCGATAGTTCGGCCTCGGCCTCACCCGCTGCATCCAGCAGGCGCGCACAGGCAGCGTAGTAGCGGCTTCCGACATCCGTCAGCGCCAAGCGCCGCGTCGAACGGTGCAGCAAGGCCACGCCAGCGTCCTGCTCCAAGGCGCGTACCTGCTGACTGACCGCCGAGGTACTCATGCCCAGCGCCCGCGCCGCCGCACTCATTGAACCGTGCTGCACCACCTGGGCAAACAAGGCCATCCGTTTGACACTGTCCATCGGCCACCTCCGTGCCGCCATTGTGAAGCACAGCTTCAAGGTGATTGTGTTTTTTTGCGACTGCCGCTGCCCCGGCAATCGGCGGAGACTGGCCACATTCCCCACCCCAAGGACGTTTCCATGAAAGTTGCCCTGATCGGTGCCACCGGCTTTGTCGGCAAGGCCGTACTCGAAGAACTGCTGAGCCGCGGCCATGACGTGACCGCGCTGGTCCGTGACCCAGCCAAGCTGGAAGCCCGCCCGCAGCTGCAGGTGGTCAAGGCCGATGTGCGCAATGCCGATGAAGTGCGCGCTGCCGTTGCCGGTACCGATGCGGTGATCAGCGCCTACAACGCCGGCTGGGCCAACCCGGACCTGTACAACGAGTTCCTCCGCGGTACCCGCGCGATCGTGGCCGGGACCAAGGCCGCAGGCGTGAAGCGCTACATCGTGATTGGCGGTGCCGGCAGCCTGTACGCAGCGGACGGCACCCAGCTGGTGGACTCGCCCAGCTTCCCGGCGGCGATCTATCCCGGTGCCAGTGCGGCCCGTGATGCGCTGACCGAGCTGCGCAATGAAACGGCGTTGGAGTGGACCCAGCTAAGCCCGCCGGTTGCCTTCCATCCGGGCAGCGCGACCGAGCGCACCGGCACGTACCGGGTTGGCGGCGAGACCCCGCTGAGCACCGGCGATGGCCCGGGCACGATCAGTGCCGCGGATCTGGCGGTGGCAGTGGTGGATGAGCTGGACGCGCCAAAGCATGTTGGTGAACGGTTTACGGTTGCTTGGTGAGTTTCTTGCGCTAGAAGCTTCCCCTCACCCCAACCCCTCTCCCGCAAGCGGGAGAGGGGCTCGCATTGCTGGCGCTCGTAGTCCACTAGCCCCTCTCCCGCGCGCGGGAGAGGGGTTGGGGTGAGGGCAGCTTCGAACAAGCAGACCCAGCTCCTGACTTTCCTCTGCAGCGTCCGAGCCGCTTCTCAAGCCCCAGCCAACGCCTGTTCCAGATCCGCCAGCAAGTCATCGATGTGTTCGATGCCCACCGACAGACGCACGGTATCCAGTGTCACCCCCGCCTTCTCCAATTCCGCCGCATCCAACTGCCGATGCGTGGTGGACGCCGGATGCGTCGCCAAGGACTTGGCATCGCCAAGATTCACCAGCCGCGTGAACAACTGCAGCGCATCCAGGAAGCGCGCCCCGGCCTCACGCCCGCCCGGCAAGCCAAACGTCAACACGCCAGAGCCCTGCCCGCGCAGGTACTTCTGCACCAGCGCATGCTCCGGATGGTCTGGCAATGCCCCGTAGTTCACCCACGCGACCTTCGCGTGCTTCTGCAGGTAAGTGGCCACCGCCAGCGTATTGCTGTTGATCCGGTCCATGCGCAGCGCCAACGTCTCGATTCCCTGCAGGATCTGGAACGCGTTGAATGGCGAAATCGCCGCGCCCATGTTGCGCAATGGCACCACCCGCGCACGACCAATGAACGCCGCCGGGCCAAGTGCCTCGGTATAGACCACGCCGTGGTAACTCACATCCGGCGTATTGAGGCGCGGGAAGCGCTCCTTGTGCTCCGCCCACGGGAAACGACCGGAATCGACAATCGCGCCGCCAAGGCTGGTGCCATGGCCGCCGAGATACTTGGTCAAGGAATGCACCACGATATCCGCGCCGAAATCGAAGGAACGCTGCAGATACGGCGTGGCGACAGTGTTGTCGACGATCACCGGCACACCATGCGCATGCGCGATCTTGGCGATGGCTTCGATATCGGTGACGTTGCCGCGCGGGTTGCCGATGGATTCGACGAACACCGCCTTGGTGCGCTCATCGATCAAGGCCGCAAACGCCTGCGGATCGCGGTAGTCGGCAAAGCGGGTCTGGATGCCGAACTGCGGCAGCGTATGCGCGAACAGGTTGTAGGTGCCGCCGTACAAGGCGCTGGAGGCAAGGATGTTGTCGCCGGCCTCGGCGATGGTCTGGATGGCGTAGGTGATCGCGGCCTGGCCCGAGGCCAGCGCCAACGCACCGATGCCGCCTTCCAAGGCCGCGATGCGCTTTTCCAGCACATCGGTGGTCGGGTTCATGATGCGGGTGTAGATATTGCCCTGCACCTTGAGGTCGAAAAGGTCGGCACCGTGCTGGGTGTCGTCGAAGGCGTAGGCAACGGTCTGGTAGATCGGCACCGCGACTGCGCGGGTGGTCGGATCGGGGGAATAGCCGCCGTGCACGGCGATGGTTTCAGGCTTCCACTGCGGATCGGTCATCGGAGTGCTCGCTAAGGAGTGACCGCTGACGATAGCCGAGGATGGATGGCAACCGGTGGACGGTTGCAGGGGTTACTTGTGAGGGGATGGAATCTTCTGATGCATTTTCAGCTAGAAGCTTCCCCTCACCCCAACCCCTCTCCCGCGTGCGGGAGAGGGGCTCAGATCGCGTCAGCTGCCCGTGCACTAGCCCCTCTCCCGTTTACGGGAGAGGGGTTGGGGTGAGGGCAGCTTTTAAAGCACGTGGATCTTTGGGCTCTCAACCCTTGCCAAACTGCAAATGCCCACCACCGCCGGCTTCCACCTTGATGGTGTCGCCGCTGGCGAACTCGCCGGACAGGATCTTCTGCGCCAGCGGGTTCTCCAGCTGGGCCTGGATCGCACGCTTCAACGGACGTGCGCCATACACCGGATCGAAGCCGACATTGCTCAACACATCGAAGGCCGAATCCGACACGTCCAGGCGCAGGCCACGCTCGCCAAGCCGCTTCTCCAGCCCACGCATCTGGATGCGTGCGATCTGCTTGATCTGCTGCTTGTCCAGCGGGTGGAACACGACGATGTCGTCCAGGCGGTTGATGAACTCCGGACGGAAGTGCGCCTGCACAACGCCCATCACCGCCGCCTTCATCTGCGTATAGGCTTCTGGGCTGTCGTCACCACTCATGTCCTGGATCTGGTGCGAGCCCAGGTTCGAGGTCATCACGATGACGGTGTTGCGGAAGTCCACCGTGCGGCCCTGGCCGTCGGTCAAGCGACCGTCGTCCAGCACCTGCAGCAGGATGTTGAACACATCCGGATGCGCCTTCTCCACTTCGTCCAGCAGGATCACGCTGTACGGGCGACGACGCACCGCCTCGGTCAGGTAGCCACCTTCTTCGTAGCCCACATAACCCGGGGGCGCACCGATCAGGCGCGACACGCTGTGCTTCTCCATGAACTCACTCATGTCGATGCGCACCATCGCGTCGGGCGAGTCGAACAGGAAGTCGGCCAGCGCCTTGGTCAGCTCGGTCTTGCCCACGCCGGTCGGGCCCAGGAACAGGAACGAGCCGCTCGGGCGATTCGGGTCCGACAGGCCGGCGCGCGAACGCCGCACCGCATCAGAGACCACGCGGATCGCTTCTTCCTGCCCAACCACGCGGTTGTGCAGCATGTCCTCCATGCGCAGCAGCTTGTCACGCTCGCCTTCCAGCATCTTGCTGACCGGGATACCGGTCCAGCGCGAGACGACCTCGGCGATTTCCTCGTCGGTCACCTTGTCCTGCACCAGCCGGAAGTCCTTGCGGTCCACTTCCTGCGCGGCAGCGAGCTGCTTTTCCAGGTTCGGCAGCAAGCCGTACTGGATCTCGCTCATCTTGGCGAAATCCTGGCGGCGCTGAGCGGCTTCCAGATCCAGCTTGGCCTTCTCGACCTGCTCCTTGATCTTGGTCGCGCCCTGCAGCGCAGCCTTCTCCGACTTCCAGATTTCGTTGAGGTCGGAGAACTCGCGCTCCAGCGTGTCGATGTCGGCTTCCAGATCGGCCAGGCGCTTGCGCGAGGCGTCATCCTTCTCCTTTTTCAGCATTTCGCGCTGGATCTTGAGCTGGATCAGACGACGTTCCAGACGATCAAGCTCTTCCGGCTTGGAGTCGATCTCCATGCGAATACGCGAGGCAGCCTCGTCCATCAGGTCGATGGCCTTGTCCGGCAGCTGACGATCAGTGATGTAGCGGTTCGACAGCGTCGCAGCCGCAACCACGGCCGGATCGGTGATCTCCACGCCGTGGTGCACCGCGTAGCGTTCCTTCAGGCCACGCAGGATGGCGATGGTGTCCTCGACCGTCGGCTCACCGACAAACACCTTCTGGAAGCGGCGCTCCAGCGCAGCGTCCTTCTCGATGTACTGGCGGTACTCGTCCAGTGTGGTGGCGCCGATGCAATGCAGCTCGCCACGCGCAAGCGCCGGCTTGAGCATGTTGCCCGCATCCATTGCACCTTCGCCCTTGCCGGCACCGACCATGGTGTGCAGTTCGTCGATGAACAGGATGATCTGGCCTTCGTTCTTGGACAGGTCATTGAGCACGGCCTTCAGCCGCTCTTCGAACTCGCCGCGGAACTTGGCACCGGCAATCAACGCACCCATGTCCAGCGAGAGCACGCGCTTGCCGCGCAGGCCCTCTGGCACTTCGTCGTTGATGATGCGCTGGGCCAGACCTTCGACAATCGCGGTCTTGCCCACGCCGGGTTCACCGATCAGCACCGGGTTGTTCTTGGTACGGCGCTGCAGCACCTGGATGGTGCGGCGGATTTCCTCGTCGCGACCAATCACCGGGTCGAGCTTGCCGCTCTCGGCACGCGCGGTCAGGTCGATGGTGTACTTTTCCAGCGCCTGGCGCTGCTCTTCGGCGTTTTCGCTTTGCACGGTTTCTCCGCCGCGCAGCTTGTCGATCGCGGCCTTTATCTTGTTTTTATCAGCACCAGCAGCACGCAGGGCCATGCCGGCCGGGCCGCCATCGTCCACTGCCGCCAGCAGGAACCACTCGCTGGCGATGAACTGGTCGTTGTGCTGCTGGGCCAGCTTGTCGGTGTTGTTGAGCAGGCGATTGAGATCATTGCCCATCGACAGGCTGCCGGCCTGGCCGGACACCTTTGGCAATGCATCCAGCGCCTCGGTCAGCCGCTCGCGCAGCACCGGCACGTTGACGCCGGCCTGGGCCAGCAAGGGCCGGCTGCTGCCACCGGGCTGATCGAGCAGCGCGCTGAGCACATGCACCGGCTCGATGATGTTGTTATCACGGCCAACCGCCAGCGACTGGGCATCTGCCAAGGCTTTCTGGAAATTGGAGGTGAGCTTATCCATCCGCATGGGTCTTCTTCCTCAAAGTTGGGAGGCCAGCATTGCTGGCGATACTGAATCAAGTGCGGTTGCAACGGCGTGATTCAAGGGTGAATAGCGCCTTTGTTCAGCTGCAATCGAGATCCGCTCCAAGTATCGCCAGCCGCCGAGGTCGCAACCTTGATCCAACGCAAGCGGCAGCAGCACTCAGCCGCGCGTGATCACCGCGCGCAGGGCCCGCAACTGCTGCTTCACCGCCTGTTGCTGCCCGGCATCCATGCGCAGCAGGGCTTTCTGCCCGATCGACAGCGATTGCAGGGCCGGGTCAACGAAGCGGTAGCGGCCCTTGCCATCCGGCTCCACCGCCAGCGGACGGGCCGGCTCAGGGGTCTGCAGCAGGTGGTCGATCACCGCCACCAGCCTGTCGTTGAAATGACCGTCGGAGTGGCCGATATCGCGGTAGGCCTGCTGCAGCAAGGGATAGAAGCGCTTGTAAGCCGCCGCTACCGCGCCAGCATCAGCGCGGGTAAAGGCTTCCACATATGGCGCATAGCGCGTGGCATTGGCGGCTGCCAACTGCTCAACACCGGCACTGCCCTGCTCCACCTGCAGCGCGCCAGGCAGCGGCCGCAACGCCATCGCCGAACCGGGCAGGCTGGGCTGGGTGAGGTTGTCGACATGCACCACCACGCGCTGGATCAGCTGTTCGCGCAGCAGCACGGCCAGGGCATCCGCGGGAAACAGCCCGCTCAACGCCTGCCAGCTGGAGGCATCGCTATCTGCCAGTGCAGGCAAGGCCGGATCGGCGGCGACATCGAGCGGATACTTTGCCGCGGCAGCGGGTTGCGCCGCACCTGGCGCTTGGATTGCCGGCGTCGCCGGGCTGTCAGCCGGTGTTGCAACGGCCGCCACCGGCTGGCGCAGCTGCGCTACATCGTCACGGAACATCCACCATGCAGCGCCGCCAACCGCGACGACGCCAACCACTGCCCAGGGCCACACTGCTTTGCGCTTCTGCATCACTTGCACCTTTATTGCATGTGATGGTGTGACCCTGTATATCCCGCCGGGTTCCCCGGCGGTTCAAGCCTCGTGCATCAACGCTGTTTCTGCAGCGACATCAGGCCGATGACGACCGCCAGCACCGCATAGGCAGCTGACACCTGCAAAGTTATCGACTGACGCAGGCCTTCCAGCTGCCACGGCAGGTAAATGCCGCCGCGCGGATCGGTGGAATGGATCACGCCAAACACGCTCAACACTGCAGCCACAAACAACAGGCTCACTGCCACGCCGGGACGGCGCTCGATCAAGGCCACCAGGGCCGCCGCCCAGATCATCGCGCTGATGATGAAACCATTGCCCAGCAACTGCAGCGTGGCCACATCCGACAGGCCATGGCCGTCGACCGCCGCATACAGTGCTGCCGCTGCATCCGGTGCCACCCAGGTGCCGAACTTGATGTTGATCAGGTAGGCGATCGCCGGCAGGAAGGCCAACGCCACGGCAATCGCGTGCTCACGCTTGGTCTGCTGGAAAGCCTGCACGGTGATATCCAGGCCGACGAAGACGATGATCGGTGCCAACACTGCCACCGGCAACCACTGCACCAATCCGGCGACGACGCCCAACATGCCGCCGATGCCGATGAACAGGCCGGTGAGCAGCGTGTAACCGGTGCGTGCGCCCAAGCGCTTGTACGCCGGCTGGCCGATGTAAGGCGTGGTCTGCGCGACGCCGCCGCAGACGCCAGCAATCAGCGTGGCGATGGCCTCGACCAGCAGGATGTCGCGGGTGCGGTAATCGTCACCGGCGGCGCGTGCGCTCTCGGCCACGTTGATACCACCCACCACCATCAGCAGGCCGAACGGCAGCAGCAGCGACAGGTACGGCACGGTCAACGGCAGGCCTTCGACGAAGCCCAGCGTCGGCAGCGGCAAGGCCACGGCGAAGGAGATGGCCGGTGGCCACTGGAAGCCGGTCAGTGCGCCCGCCGCGCCCAGCCCGTAATACAGCACCACACCAACCAGCAGCGCGAACAGCACGCCCGGCAAACGCAGCGGCACCACGCCACGTGCAACCAGCACATAAAGCAACACGCCCAGCGTGACCAGGCCAACCAGCGGCTGGCGCATGCTCTCGATCAGCGGTAGGAAGCCAAGCAGGGTCAGCGCCGCACCGCCGATGGAGCCGAGCAGCGCCGCACGCGGCACGTGGCGGGTAACCGCATCGCCGACGAAGGACAGCACCAGCTTGAGCAGGCCCATCACCACCAGCGAGGCCATGCCCAGCTTCCAGGTCGCCATTGCGGCTGTCTGCGGGTCCATGCCCAGCTGCTTGAAGCCGACGAAGGCCGGGCCCAACACCAACAAGGCCATGCCGATGCTGGTCGGTGCATCCAGGCCCAGTGGCATCGCGGTGACGTCATCACGGCCAGTGCGGGCAGCCAGGCGGCGTGCCATCACCGTGTACATCAGGTTGCCGATCAACACGCCGAAGGCGGTGCCCGGGAACATGCGGCCAAAAACCACATCGGCAGGGAACTGAAAGATGCCGACCAGCGCCATCGCGATGAAGCCGAGGATCGACAGGTTGTCGACCACCAGGCCGAAGAAGCCATTGAGATCGCCGGCGACGAACCAACGTGGGCGGGATGCGGATGCAGAAGAATTCATGGGGGATATCGTCAGGAATGCGGAGCGATGGTAACGCCGGGAAAATGCGTGCGAGTGGAACAGATCATTCGTTCGTGGGCAGTTTCACCCAGCCCAGCACCGGGCCACGGCTGGGATTGCGGTAACGCAGCTGCAGCCAGCCGTCGGCTTCGTCCAGCAGCTCGACGTGGTCGCCTTTGAGCAGATAGCGCTTGGTCGAGGTGTCACCGGCCCGGCTGTACAGCAGCAGCTTGTCCGCCACCACCGATGCGCCGCGGCCCGGCATCGGGGCGTCCTTCAGCGGCGGATCGAAGGCATTCCAGATGGCGGTTTCGAGCCGCTTGCCTGCGGCATCCCAGGTGCTCCACACCGTGAGGATCTCCGCATCTTCCACTTCGGCCAGCGCCAACACCTGCGCGAGCGCTTCGGTGTCGAGGAAGGCATTGCGCATCGATCGGTAGAGATAGACCTGCCCGCCCTGGTAGCGGTAGATGTCGCTGTACCACATCGGCCCGCTGCGACAGCTGCTGCTGAGCGTGCGTGTGGCCGGGTCCGGGGTCAGCGACCAGAAACCTTCACAGCTGATCTCCGGGCCCTCGGGTGCTGCCAATGCGCGGAACTGGCCACTGGCCGGCTCGTACAGGTAAACCGTGACTGATTCGTTGACCTGGCCCAGCGTCGCACTGCTATCCAGGTCCTGATAACCGTCGAAGTTATAGTCGGCGTGGCCCAGCCGCGTACCGCCGCCTTCCTCGTTCGTGGACGCAGGCAGCACCTGCCGGGCCGGTGAGCGGCTGGTGCCCACCTCCACGCTGCCGTCGCCCAGCAAGCGCGCATGCGCGCTGACGCCGGCAGCGACCTCGAAGCGGATCTGGCTGTCATCTGCCGCAAATGCCGGCGCGGCCAGCAGCGAAACCGCTGCAATCAGCAAGCCGCGCGCGGCAAAACGGCAGCGGGACGTGGATATCAGGGACATCATCGAGAAGCTCATCTGCGGTTGGAGGCTGCCCGCAGGCTAGCCGATCCAGTGCGGATCAGAACGAAACCTCGACCGGCTGCCGCGACCACAGCACCGACTGGTGCCTGGTGGCCTGCTTCCACGCCAGGCGGATGGCTTCGATGTCGTTGCGACGCTGCGGGCTGTCCTCGTGCAGGATCACCAGCACTTTGGTGCGCAGTCGGTTGGGCTCGGGGGCGCCGCGGAACAGCCACTGGCCGTAGGCATCGAACACGGTCAGGCCATCGGGGAAGCGCGGGGTGACTTCCTTGTCGAGGAAGGCGCGCCACTGGGCCTCGCTGATCACATCGGTCTGCTCACGTGCCGACGGCCCGGTTTCCTCGCCCACGCCGAAATACAGCTCGCTGCGCACCCAGCCACCGGCTTCGGCCGGCCGCGCGGCATCGCCGTGCAGCTGGGCGCTCGGCGCCGGCTCCGCAGCAGGTGGGGCAGCGTTGGCACTGGCGGCAACGGCAAATAGCAGGGGCAACAGGACAGCGTGCAACTTCATGGAAAACCTCCGGACAGGAACGACACGGTGGCATCCAAGGCACCGCAGGGGATATCGCGTTTGGTTATCAGCCAATTGCCAGCAGGACTTGCATCCCGGGCACTGTTAACGCGAAGATAATATATCGCTTCATCCGGATGGATGTAAGTCTTGACGTCATCAGCAATCCCTCCCCCCGCCCTTCCCCAACGTATTCCCGGAGTTCCCATGTCCCGCCCCACCTCGGCCCCGCTCGGCCTGGCCATCGCGCTGGCGCTGTCTTCCCCCGCTTTTGCCCAAAATGCCCAGCAGGCCACCAATCTGGACACGGTCATCGTCACCGGCACCCGTGCGGTGGACCGCACCGTGCTGGAATCCACCTCGCCGGTGGACGTGCTCAGCGCCGAGGACATCCGCAAGGCCGGGGTGGTCAACGGCGAGCTGGGCAGCGCGCTGCAGGCGCTGCTGCCCTCGTTCAACTTCCCGCGCCAGTCCAACTCCGGCGGTGCCGACCACATCCGCGCCGCCCAGCTGCGTGGCCTGTCGCCCGACCACGTGCTGGTGCTGATCAACGGCAAGCGCCGCCACAACAGCGCCCTGGTCAACACCGACAGCAAGATCGGCAAGGGCACCACGCCGGTCGACTTCAATGCCATCCCGGTCAGCGCAATCAAGCGCATCGAGGTGCTGCGTGACGGCGCCGGCGCGCTGTATGGCTCCGATGCGGTGGCCGGCGTGATCAACGTGATCCTCGACGACGCGCCGGAAGGTGGCGCCATCGAAGCCAGCTTCGGCGCGCACCACACCGACCTCAAGCCGATCGACCGCACCCTGACCGACGGCCAGACCAGCTACTTCAGCGCCAAGGTCGGCACCGCGCTGACGGACGACGGCGGCTTCCTGCGCGTCGGCCTGGAACTGAAGAACCGCGAAGCCACCAACCGTGCCGGTTTCGACCAGATCCCGCCGTGGGAAGCGCAGACCCCGGACAATCTGGCCCTGGCCGGCAAGCGCAATTACTCGCTGGGCGATGGCGCCAGCAAGGACCTCAATGCCTGGTTCAATGCCGAAATTCCGTTCGGCACTGCCTCCAAGGCCTATGCCTTCGGCACCTACAACCAACGCGACACCGAAGGCGCCAACTACTTCCGTTACCCGGATGGCGAGGCCAACTGGAAGGAGCTGTATCCGAACGGCTACCGCCCGATCTCCGAAGGCGAAAACCTGGACGTGCAGCTGGTGGCCGGTGCCCGCGGCGAGCTGGGCGACTGGAATTACGACGCCAGCCTCGACCACGGCCGCAACGAGTTCACCTATCGCCTGCGCAACTCGCTCAACGCTTCGCTTGGCCCGACCAGCCCAACCAGCTTCAAGACCGCCGATTTCAGCTTCGCCCAGACCGTGGCCAACCTGGATTTCGGCCGCATCTTCGTGCGCGCCAATGACACCCACAGCCTCGGCTTCGGCATCGAAGGCCGTCACGAGCGCTATGAAACCGGCGCTGGCGACCCGGCCAGCTATGCCGCCGGCCCGTATACCGACCGCCCGACCGGCTCGCAGGCTGGCGGCGGGCTGACCCCGCAGGACGAGGCCGATCTGTCGCGCGATGTGATCAGTGCCTACACCAGCCTGTCCTCGACCTTCGGCGAGAAGTTCTCCACCGATATCGCCGCCCGTTATGAGCATTACGAAGATTTCGGCGGCGAACTGACCGGCAAGATCGGTGCGCGCTACGCATTCGCGCCGGCGTTCGCGCTGCGTGGTTCGGTCTCCAACAACTTCCACGCGCCGTCGCTGAGCCAGATCGGCTACGAATCCACCTCGACCGGCTATACCGCCGGTGGCCAGCTGGTGCAGGGCCGCCTGTTGTCGGTCAACAATCCGATCGCACGTGCCTTGGGCGCTACTGACCTGAAGCCGGAAAAGTCGATCAACTACAGCCTCGGCTTCACCAGCCAGATCGGCAGCCACTTCGACCTGTCGCTGGACCTGTTCCAGATCGATATCGATGACCGTATCGCACTGTCGGAAAGCATCACTGGCGATGCACTGACCGATTTCGTGCAGCAGCAGTTCGGCATCGGCGGTCTGGAAAGCGCGCACTACTTCGTCAACGCCGCCGATACGCGCACCCGTGGCGCCGAGTTCGTCGGCAACTGGCGGCAGTCGCTGGGTGACGGCGAGCTGCTGTTGACCGGCACCTGGAGCTACGCCAAGACCGAGCTGAAGAATGTCGTCGCCACCCCGTCGCAGCTGCTGGCACTGAACCCGGACTACGTGCTGTTCGGCGTGGAGGAGAGCAATACGCTGACCGACGCTGCACCGCGCACGCGCGCGCAGTTCGCCGCCAGCTGGGCCAATGACAACTGGTCGTTGAGCAGCAGGGTCAGCCGTCATGGCAGCGCCAAGCGCGTCTTCGATTTTGGCGGCGGCTATGTCCCGACCCAGACCTACCAGGCTGAGTGGCAGCTGGATGCGGAAGTCGAGTACCGCATTACCCCGCAGTGGAGCGTGGCGGTTGGCGGACAGAACCTGACCGACAACTACCCGGACAAGTCGAACGAAGACATCTACTACTTCGGCAACCTGCCGTATGACGTGTTGTCGCCGATTGGCAGCAATGGTGCGTATTGGTACGGGCGGGTGCGGTTTACGTTCTGATTTGGGTGCGAGGGGAGAGAGATTACTTGTTAAAAGCTTCCCCTCACCCCAACCCCTCTCCCGCGGGCGGGCGGCGGGGGAGGGGGCCGAGGCGGGCCGACGGGGGGGGCCCCCGAACCCGCGCCGGGGGCGGGTTTGGGGGGCTCTTCCCTTCTGTCCTCACGGGTTGTGACCCGTTCCCCGGGGGGCGGGAGAGGGGTTGGGGTGAGGGGAAGCTTCTAGCTAAAGAACCAAAAAGCCCGAATTCATCCAGCTTTAACAGCGCTAGGCGCTCCTTACGCCTGCCGGCTCATTCCAGCCCGGTTCATCCATTGCGGAGGCGTATATGTTCGAGTCGTTGATTCGCGAAGCGGCAAGCCGCTTTCATCTCGGCGACAATGCAGGGCGCCTCGTGCGCCAGCTTGTCGATGCAATTTTCGATCCTGCCAACGGCGGTTTTGCCGGCCTGCAGAAACGCTTTACCGATGCCGGCCTGGATGGCCTGCTCTCCTCGTGGATGGGCTCCACACCCGGCGACAACGTACTGCAACCAGACCAGTTCAGTGCCGGCTTCGGTCAGAATCTGGCCAGCGGTATCGCCAGCAAACTCGGTATTCCCGCAGCGGCAGTGAACATGGCCGGTGCGTGGTTGCTGCCGAAGATCGTCGGCCAACTCACCCCAGGCGGCAAGATCCCCACCTCACGCCCGGCTGACTACGAGCGTTGGTTCGGCACCGCAACACCAACAGCGGGCTATAGCGGCGGTGGAACAGTCCCCGCCAAGGCTTCGGGCGGCTTCTGGAAATGGCTGATCCCGCTGATCCTGCTGCTCGCGGCATTCCTGCTGTTCCGCAGCTGCAAGAAGGAAGAAGCCGTTGCACCAGCGCCGATGCAACCGGCGACCACCATGCAACCTGCAGCACCGGTTGCACAAGCCAATCCACGCTTTGGCTTCGAGAACGTGGACGGCAAGGTGACAGTAAGTGGCCAGGTTGCCAACGAGGCCGACAAGACCCGCCTATGGGATGCGCTGAAATCCAACTTCGGTGAAGGCAATCTGGCCGGCAACATCACCGTTGATCCGGCAACCCTGCCAGCGGGTTGGCTGGACAAGCTGATCGCCGCGTTGCCAGAGCTGAAAGCCAAGGGCCTGAAATTCGGCTTCGATGGCGACAAGCTCAGCATCGATACCAGCGGCATGTCCGAAGCCGATCGTTTCACCGTAAGCGACAAGCTGCGCAGCCTGTTCGGCGGCTTCGAGATCAGTGGCTTGTGGGACCGTGCGGCAGCGGCCTTGTCAGGACTCAAAGCCGGCTTCAGCGGCGATGACCTGGTCAAAGCGCTGAACCTGATGAACATCTATTTCGACACAGGCTCGGCCACCATCACCCGCGACAGCCTGGAGACGCTGACCAGCGCTGCGAATGCGATCAAGCAGGCACCTGCGGGCACGAAGATCGAGGTCGGTGGGCACACCGATAACACCGGTGATGCTGCTGCAAACGTCACCTTGAGCCAACAGCGTGCGGACGCAGTGGTTGCCAAGTTGGCCGAGCTTGGCGTTGCTGCCGATACGCTCTCCGCCAAGGGCTATGGCCAGGAAAAGCCGCGTGCCAGCAATGACACTGAAGAGGGTCGTGCGCAGAACCGTCGGATCGAGTTCGCAGTTACCAAGTGATGTTTTGCATTGGGTGAGTTCGCTTGCTTTCAGAGCGCCCTCACCCCAACCCCTCTCCCGTAAACGGGAGAGGGGCTAGTGCACTACGAGTACTAGCGATGCGAGCCCCTCTCCCGCGTCCGCGGGAGAGGGGTTGGGGTGAGGCCGCTCTGAAAGCCCGTACAGCAAGCTCTCAGCCCCAAATGACCTTCCTGTAACAACCGCTGCGGCATAGTGACCGCATGCTTGATGACCTACAGCGACCGCCCCCTCCGGCGCTGGCAGACGACGACGCACTGTTTCTCGACGTAGACGGCACCTTGCTCGCCTTTGCCGACCACCCGGACAAGGTGGCGCCCGACCCGTCCCTGCTCGCGCTGCTAGCCAGCGTGCAGCAAGGTCTCGACGGCGCGCTGGCGCTGCTCAGTGGCCGCCCTGTCAGCCAACTACAGGCCATGTTCGCGCCGCTGCGCCTGCCCATGGCCGGCCTGCATGGCGCGCAACTGCTCACTTCTGTCGATGCAGAACCCGCCCAGACAGACACCGCAGCTTGGCTGCACGCATTGCACCAGCGCGCGATGCAGCTGGCGCATGCCCACCCCGGTGTGATGATCGAGAACAAGGGCCAGGCACTGGCCTTGCACTGGCGCAATGCGCCGGATGCTGGCGCGGCCGTGATCGCATTCGCCAACGCGCAACTTCCGCAGCTCCATGACGTGCGCCTGCAACCCGGCAACCACGTCATCGAGTTCGTCGGCAGTGGCCACGACAAGGGCCGCGCCCTGCAGCAACTGATGCAGCACCCACCCTTCCAAGGCCGTCGCCCAGTCTTCATCGGCGACGACCTGACCGACGAGCACGGCTTCCACGCCGCGCAGCAGCTCGGCGGCATTGGCGTACTTGTCGGCCAACGCAACGAGAGCGTGGCCGTTGCAGCGCTACCGGACATCCCCGCTGTACACGCTTGGCTGCGCGCAGCCATTACCTGACCCACCCGGAGGAAACAGCGGCGCCACTGGTGTTCGCGCAACAAGGAGAACGCAATGCAAGACGCCACCCTCGACCTTGGCGTAGTTGGCAATGGCAGTTTTGGCGCACTGATCGACAAGCAGGCGCGCGTGGTCTGGAGCTGCCTGCCCAGCTTCGATGGTGATCCGGCCTTCTGTGCCCTGCTCGGCCCCAACCAGCACCCCGGCGGTGACTTCGGCATCGAGCTGGAGGACTTCCTCGACAGCGAACAGTCCTACCTCACCAACACCGCAATCCTGCGCACGGTGCTGCGCGACAGCCATGGCGGCGCGCTGGAAATCCTCGATTTCGCCCCACGCTGGCGCCAGAACGATCGCTTCTACCGGCCGGTCAGCCTGATCCGCTAGGTCACGCCCCTGTCCGGCAATCCGCGCATCACCGTGCACGCACGGCCGTTGGCCGACTGGGGCGCGCGGCAACCGGAAACCACCTGGGGCAGCAACCACATCCGTTGGTTGCTACCGGATCTGGTGCTGCGCCTGACCACCGATGTACCCGTGCGCTTCGTCCGCGATGCCCTGCCCTTCGTGCTCAATCATCAGGTGCACCTGGTGCTGGGCGTGGACGAATCGCTGAACCGCTCACTCAGCGGCTACGTACAGGAAGCCATGCAGCGCACACGCGACTACTGGCGCGAATGGGTGCGCTACCTGTCGGTGCCGCTGGAATGGCAGGACGCGGTGATACGCAGTGCCATCACCTTGAAACTATGCCAATACGAGGACAGCGGCGCGATCATCGCGGCGATGACCACCTCCATCCCGGAAGCACCTGGCAGCAGCCGCAACTGGGACTACCGCTATTGCTGGCTGCGCGATGCGGCGTTCGTGGTGCGCGCGCTCAACCGGCTCGGCGCGACCCGCACCATGGAGCAGTTCCTGGGCTACATCTTCAACCTGGCCAGCACCGACGGCAGCCTGCAGCCACTGTACGGCATCGGCTTCGAGGCCAAGCTCGACGAGGAGGAAGTCGCCTCGTTGTCCGGCTATTGCGGCATGGGCCCGGTGCGCCGCGGCAACCTGGCCTGGGTGCAGCGCCAGCACGATGTCTACGGCAGCGTGGTGTTGGCCTCCACCCAGTTGTTCTTCGACCAGCGTCTGCAGGACCCGGGTGACGCGCACACCTTCGCGCGGCTGGAACCCCTTGGCGAACAAGCCTTCGCACTGCACGACGTCCCGGATGCCGGCCTTTGGGAATTCCGTGGCCGTACCGAAGTCCATACCTACACCAGCGCGATGTGCTGGGCGGCCTGTGACCGGCTGTCCAAGATCGCAACCCGCTTGAAGCTCGATGGCCGCGCCGTCTACTGGCGCGAACGGGCCAACCAGATCCACGCACGGATCATGCACGAAAGCTGGAGCGAGCAGCTTGGCCACTTCACCGATACGTTCGGAGGTCATCGGCTGGATGCCTCCTTGTTGCTGCTGGCCGACATCGGCTTCATCGATGCCAACGACGCGCGCTTCATCGCCACGGTCGAGGCCATCGGCCGTGACCTGAAGCATGGCAACGCCTTGTATCGATATACCGCCCCGGATGACTTCGGCACACCGGAGACCAGCTTCACCATCTGCACGTTCTGGTACATCGACGCGCTGGCTGCGATCGGGCGCATGGACGAGGCGCGCGAGATGTTCGAGATCCTGCTGCAGCAACGCAATCATCTGGGCCTGCTATCCGAAGACCTCGGCTTCGATGGCAAGGCCTGGGGCAACTTCCCGCAGACCTACTCGCATGTGGGCTTGGTGATCGCTGCGATGCGCTTGTCACGCAGTTGGCAGGAGGCTTCGTGAGCCGACTGGTTGTAGTCTCCAATCGGGTAGCACTACCAGGAGAAAACCGTGCAGGCGGGCTCGCAACCGGCCTGCTCGCAGCGCTCAGCGAACGTGGCGGGCTATGGTTCGGCTGGAGCGGGCGCAGCGTCAATGTCGACAGCGGCGCCCTGCATGAAGCGCAGGATGGGCCGATCCGCTATTTGACGATGGACCTGTCCAAAAGCGATCTGGACAACTACTACAACGGCTTCGCCAATCGCGCGTTGTGGCCGCTGCTGCATTTCCGCCTGGATCTGGTGGACTACGACCGGCGCAAGCGCGAGGGCTATTGGAAGGTAAACAGGCTGTTCGCCGATACGCTGGCACCGTTGCTGCGTGACGACGATACGGTCTGGATCCACGACTACCACCTGATCCCATTGGCGGCGTTGCTGCGCGAGCGCGGCATCGCCTGCCGGATTGGCTTCTTCCTGCATGTGCCGGTTCCCTCGGCCGACCTCATCCAGGCCCTGCCCGACCACCGCTCACTGTTCTCGGCGTTGTATTCGTACGACCTGCTCGGCTTCCAGACCCGCCGTGACGTGGACCGCTTCCAGTCCTATGTGCGCCTGTTCGGCGGCGGCACGTTGATCGACAGCGACTGGATCAAGGCACCCGATGGTCGCCGCGTGCGTACCTCCGCATTCCCGATAGGCATCGATACCGAGCACATCGCACGGCAAGCCCGCAGCGCAGCCAGCAACAAGCCGGTGCGCGATCTTCGTCAGAGCCTGCAGCACCGCAAGCTGGCAATCGGCGTGGACCGGCTGGATTACTCCAAGGGCTTGCCGGAACGTTTCCACGGTTTCGAGCGTTACCTGCAGCGCTATCCACAGCAGAAAGGCGATATGACCTTCCTGCAGATCGCGCCGGTATCCCGTGCCAGCGTCAACGAGTACCGCAAGCTGCGTGGCGATCTGGAGCGTCTGGCCGGGCATATCAACGGCGGCCATGCCGAAGCCGATTGGACACCGCTGCGCTACGTCAACCAGAACTACGCACACAGCACGCTGACCGGGTTCTACCGGCAGGCGGCAGTCGGCTTGGCAACGCCGCTGCGCGACGGCATGAACCTGGTCGCCAAGGAGTACATCGCTGCGCAGGACCCCGAGAACCCGGGCATGTTGGTGTTGTCGCTATTGGCTGGCGCGGCGGATGAATTGAAGCAGGCGCTGCTGGTCAATCCGCACGATCTGGATGGTGTGGCCGATGCGATAGCGACGGCTGCAAACATGCCGCGGGCAGAGCGGATCGAGCGCTGGCGCGCGATGATGGAGCATCTGCGCACGCATGATATCCACCGATGGCGGCGGGATTATCTGTTGGCGTTGGAGGGGGTTTAGGGCTGGAGCGAAGGCAAGAGCCTGCCCTCACCCCAACCCCTCTCCCGTAAACGGGAGAGGGGCTAGAATCGCGTCGGCTGCACGTGCATTAGCCCCTCTCCCGTTTACGGGAGAGGGGTTGGGGTGAGGGGAAGCTCCTAGCAAGCAGAACCCAACCCACTCAATCCAAAAACCGCCCGCGCTGCTCAGCGGTCGGCAGAAAACAGCTGTCATGCCGCCCAAACCAGCGGTAGCGGTTGCGCGCCAGCCAGCGATACGCGGGATCCCGCACAGAAACCGGCAACACCCGCGCAAGCCCGGCCAGCCGCCAAGCCCCACCCAATCCGGTCACCACCCGCAGAATCGCGTCAGTGTCGGTATACGCCACACCATCGGCGACCAACAGGAACGACAAGGGATCGTCCGGGTCCAGCCCATGCGCGGCCAACAAAGCACGCCCCTGCCCGCCCTGCATCGCCGCGAACCGATAGCGACCGACCCGATCGAACCGCAGCAGGAAGCGCACCCAGCGGCTGCACAGCGCGCAGACGCCATCAAACACGATCACCGCAGGCTCAGCCATGCGCGCCCTCCGGCAACAGCCAGCCTTCGTACCGGATCAGCCGCCCGATCAGCGGCATCGATACGTCCACGAGGAATTCATAGCGCCCGGCCTGCTCACGCTCGCGGCATTGCACCTGCGCGAACCAGCGGGTCGGCAACGGCAACACACCGAAGGCCCAGACACGCTCGGCCCGCCACAGGATCTGGCCAGCCTCCTCGCGCAATCCGAAGCGGAAGCGCACCGCGCCAAGCTGCTCGAACAGCTGCCCATCGCGCTGCCACAAGCGCGAGGCCATGCGCGCCAGTCCGAATTGCCGGTTCCAGCGTTCTCCGTTGGCATCAACCAGGAACTCCACCGTCACCGGCACGCTGGAGGTTGGCGGCAGCCGCGCCAGCCAGGCGCAAGGCGCGACCAGCCAATGGCTGCCGCGCAGCACCTCGCCCTGCCCGTTCCAGCGCTGACGCGCAGGGATCGAGTGCAGCGCACGCACCTGCGGGGCCAAACGTTCAAACGCCGGACCCAGCACCTGTGCGAACAGGGGCGCGGTCAAGGCTCCATCCACACCAGGGTGGCGATACGGCCGCCGCGTCGGTCGCGGCGGTGCGAGAACCAGCGCTGCGGATCGGCCATGGTGCACAGGTCGCCGCCGTGGATTGCCGCCGGCTGCATGCCTGCGGCAACCAATCGCTGTCGGGCCAGCCCAGGCAGGTCCACCAGCCAGTGACCGGGCCGGGTGGCCACGAAGTGGCTCTCAGCGGCGCTGGAATGCGCCAGGAAGGCCTCGCGCACGTCGACGCCGACCTCGTACAGGGCCGGGCCGGCCGCAGGGCCTATCCACGCTACCAGCGCCTCGGCGGGCGTGTGCATGGCAGCCATTGTGTTTTCCAGCATGCCGCGCGCCAATCCACCCCAGCCGGCATGGGCCGCCGCAACTTCGCTGCCATCGCGGGCGGCAAACACCACCGGCAGGCAGTCTGCGGTAAGGATGGCCAGCACCACGCCCGGCACCGAGGTCACCGACGCATCGGCGGTTGGCTCAGCGTCCAGCCCCTGCGCCTGCGGCGGCGCGTCGAAACGCAGCGCCACGCTGCTGTGCACCTGACGCAGCCAGTGCGCCGCCGACGGCAGCTTTGCCAGTCGATGCAATTCATCGCGGTTGCGCTGCACCTGGGCCGGATCGTCGCCATCGGCGGCGGTCCTGTTACCCAGGTTGAAACTGTCAAACGGGGGCTGCGAGCCGCCTGCGCCATGGCGCATCGTGGTGAACGCCCGCACCCCAGCGGGCGCAGGCCAGTCGGCCAGCCACAGCGGACTCGCCTCCACCATTACCAGCGGCCTCGCTCGCGGTCGGCGAAGGCCTTGGAGTCCTCACGCAGCGCCTTCATCAGCGCCTGCAGATCGGCCGGCACCGGGGCGGTGTTGCTGATGCTCTCACCGGTGATCGGATGCGTGAACTCCAGGGTCTCGGCGTGCAGGGCCTGACGCTTGAACCCGCGCAGCGCCGCGACCAGCTCGTCGGTGGCGCCCTTGGGCAGCTTCAGCGAGCCGCCGTACAGCGGGTCACCGACGATGGCGTGCTTCAGGTGCGCCATGTGCACGCGGATCTGGTGGGTACGGCCGGTTTCCAGGCGGCATTCCAGCGCGGTATGGGCGCGGAAGCGTTCGCGCAGGCGGTAATGGGTCACCGCTTCCTTGCCGTCCTCGCGCACGCCCATCTTCAGGCGGTCGCGCGCATGGCGGTCGATCGGGGCATCGGCGGTACCGCCGGAGACCAGCGCGCCGACCACCACCGCCAGGTACTGGCGATGCACTTCACGCGCGGACAGCTGCTCAACCAGCGCGGTCTGCGCCTGCACGGTACGGGCCACCACCATGACGCCGCTGGTGTCCTTGTCGAGGCGGTGGACCACGCCGGCGCGCGGCACCTTGGCGATCTCCGGGTCCCGGAACAGCAGCGCGTTGAGCAGGGTGCCGCTGGGGTTGCCTGCGCCGGGGTGGACCACCAGGCCGGCCGGCTTGTCGATCACGAACACGTGTTCGTCCTCGTACAGGACCGACAAGGGGATGTCCTCCGGCAGGGCATGGACTTCGACCTCCAGCACCGCATTCAGGGTGGCGATCTCCCCACCGCGGACCGGGTCGCGCGGGCGCACAGGCTCGCCATCGAGCAGAACTGCGCCGGTTTTGATCCATTCGGTCAGGCGCGAACGGGAGAATTCGGGGAACAATTCGGCCAGGACCGCGTCGAAGCGACGACCGGCGGCGGAATCGGGAACCTGCGCGTGGCGCGGGCTGGAAGAGGTGTTCTCGGACATGGGTAAAGACCGGCTGTAGACGAAATTATGGGGTCCTGACGACAACAGTCAGTCGCAGGACAGGCCACTAGGCTATCATCGCCCCTTCGTATTCCTGCCGCGTCCTGCCCTGAACCCATGATCCGACGCTCTTCGCTGCTGTCCGCGCCCGTCCGCCTCACCGCCCTGCTGCTGGTTTTGGTCTTCGTCGCCACTGGCTGCCATCGCGGCGCCAAGAAGGACGCCGACGAAGGCGCGCCGGTCGAACAACTGTTTGAAAAGAGCCACAAGCTGATGGAGGGCGGCAACTGGTCCGGCGCCGAAACCAGCTTCAAGCGCTTGATTGCACAGTACCCGTACGGCCCATACACCGAGCAGGCGATGATCGAAAGCGCCTACGCCCAGTACAAGGCCGGCAAGAACGATGACGCGGTGTCGAGCATCGACCGCTTCATCCGCACCTACCCGACCCACCGCAACATCGCGTACCTGTACTACCTGCGCGGTCTTGCCAACGGCAACCGCGATACGGTTTTCCTGCGCCGCGTATGGTCGCTGGACCCGAGCCGCCGCGATCTGTCGACCCCGCGCCAGGCCTATGCCGATTTCAATATCGTCACCGAGCGCTACCCGAACAGCCGTTATGCCGCCGATGCGCGCCAGCGCATGGTCGAACTGCGCGACGTGTTCGCCCAGCATGAGCTGGACGATGCCCTGTATTACGCCCGCCGCGGAGCCTGGGTGTCCGTGGTTGGCCGCGCCAACTACCTGCTGGAAACCTACCCGCAGAGCGCCTTCCAGTACGACGCCGTCGCGCTGCTCGGCGAGGCCTACACCAACCTGGGCAACAAGACCCTGGCCGACGACGCCCGCCGCGTGCTTGAGCTGAACCAGCCGGAGCATCCGTGGCTGGCCGGCAACTGGCCGAAGTACCCGTGGATGATCCGCAAGCTGAACCCGTTCGCGGGTGAACGCTCGGTGGCCACCGGCCAGAGCAACGCCACGATGAACCGCGGCAAGTAAGCTGCTTCGGTACTGCTGGTGATTGGAAAGGGGCCTTTGGGCCCCTTTCTTGTTTTTAGGATCTAGGGGTGGTTCCTTTGGCTTTGGCTTCGACCTTGGCTTCGACCTTGGCTTTGGCTGGGCTTGCTTGCTAGAAGCCCGCCCTCACCCCAACCCCTCTCCCGTAAACGGGAGAGGGGCTAGCGCGCTAGCGACCGACGCAGTACGAGCCCCTCTCCCGTTTACGGGAGAGGGGTTGGGGTGAGGGCAGCTCTAAAGCTCCCGCACAAAAACGCCCCCTCACCAACGCCCCCTCATCCCAAAAATAAAATGCCACCGACAACTCGGTGGCAAGGAGAGAGATGAGCCCATATTTTCTTGTGGCCCAATCTTGCGCCCGCAATATGTAGAGAATTTGTCGAAAACTCGTTGGACGGGGCAATACAGTTGACGAACCGCTACTGGGCCGCATGCTGCAACTGCAGGCGGGTGGGATGCTTCCCAGGCAGATCAACCGTTTCGCCACTGAACACACAAGCAGAAGGGGCCTAACGGCCCCTTCTGCTTACTAGCACTGTCAGCGAAAAGCTCAGCCGCGATAGCCGTTGGTAATGGGATAGCGGCGCTCGCGCCCAAACGCGCGGCGCGACACCTTCGGTCCCGGCGCAGCCTGATGACGCTTCCACTCGCTGATACGCACCAGCTTCAGCACTCTGTCCACCACCTCCGGCGCGTAACCGGCAGCAACGATGTCTTCGCGCGATTGTTCCTGATCGATGTAGCGGTACAGGATGCCATCCAGCACATCGTAGGCCGGCAACGAGTCCTGGTCGGTCTGGTTGTCACGCAGCTCGGCCGAGGGCGCTCGGGCAATCACCGCAGGCGGAATCACCGGCGCGCCGCCCACGGTATTTCGCCACTTGGACAGCCCGTAGACTTCCGTCTTGTACAAGTCCTTCAGCGGCGCATAGCCACCGCACATGTCGCCGTAGATGGTGGCGTAACCCACCGCGTACTCGCTCTTGTTGCCAGTCGTGAGCACCAGACCGCCGAACTTGTTGCTCAGCGCCATCAGAATCACGCCCCGGCTACGCGACTGCAGGTTTTCCTCAGTGACATCGGCCGTCTGCCCTTCAAACATCGCCGATAGCGACTGCATCAAGCCCTGGAACGCAGGTTCGATCGGCACCGTCTCCAGCTTTACACCGAGCGCACGGCATTGCTCCACCGCTAGGTCATTGGACAGATCGGCGGTATAGCGCGACGGCATGCTGACTGCAGTGACGTTGTCGGCGCCAAGCGCGTCGACCGCCATGGCCAGCACCAGCGCCGAGTCGATGCCGCCGGACAGACCCAGCCATACCTTGCTGAAACCATTCTTGCCGCAATAGTCCTGGATGCCGCGGGTGACCGCGCGCCAGGCCAATGCATCCATGCTTTCATCGCCATCATCGATCCAGCGCAGCGGCATGAAGTTGCGCCCAGCGACGTTGTATTCCACCACCAGCATTTCTTCAGTGAAAGCCACGGCGGCTGGATGCACGGTGCCATCGCCATCGGCCACGACCGAAGCACCATCAAACACCACCGCGTCCTGACCACCAACAGTGTTGACGTAGGCGATGGCCACGCCGCTCTCGCGGCTGCGCTCGGCCAGCAGCGCATCGCGCTGGGCGTGCTTGCCACGTTCGTATGGCGAGGCGTTGGGCACCAGCACCAGTTCGGCGCCGGCCTTGACGGTGGCAGCCAGCGGCTCGGGGAACCACAGGTCTTCGCAGATCACCAAGCCCAGCTTCACGCCATTGACCTCGAACACGCAGTTGCCACCATCCGGATCCACGTCGAAATAGCGTCGCTCGTCAAACACGGCGTAGTTGGGCAGCTCGCGCTTGCGGTAGGTGGCGGCGATGCCGCCATCGCGCAGCACGCTGGCAGCGTTGTAGACCACCGCACCGGCGCTCTGCGGCCAGCCAACCACGGCGACGATGCCCTGCACTTCCGCCGCGACCCGGGCCAATGCCTGCTCGCAACTGCGCAGGAACCCCGGGCGCATTAGCAGGTCTTCGGGCGGATAGCCACTGATGGCCAGTTCCGGGAACAGCACCACATCGGCACCGTATTCGTCACGCGCCTCCTGCATCAGCTCGATGATGCGGCCTGCGTTGCCGTCCACGTCCCCGACCGGGAAATCGAACTGGGCCAGGGCGATGCGTAGCGATTCGGACATATCAACAACCTTCTGCTTGGCCCCGCACCCTGCGGGGGCTTGGTGTTACCGATGCCGCCCGCAGGATGCTTTCGCAAACTGCGGAGGTATGGCTCAGGGCATCATTATTCCAGAAGCGCAGCACGCGGTAGCCATTGCGGTGCAGGAAGGCATCGCGGCGGCGGTCATTGGGGTCGGTTGCGTGTTGGCTGCCGTCCAGCTCGATGACCAGCTTGTGCGCCAGGCAGACGAAATCGACGACATAGGGTCCGATTGGGTGCTGTCGGCGGAACTTGAAGCCTACGAGGTGGCGGCCCCTGAGGAAGTACCAGATGCGCTGTTCGGCATCGGTCATGCGCCGGCGCAGGGCACGGGCGGTATTGGTTTTGCTGCCTTTGCGCATGTTTGTCTCCTTGGTTGGGAGACGATTGCTTGATGGAGCGGCAGCTGGAATCAGGGGGAACGCGTCTTTCCGATGGAGAGAACCCCGCTTTTGCGGCAAGCCTTGGCAGTTGCAGAAAGCAAAGGCAAAAGCAAAAGCTTGCCCTCACCCCTACCCCTCTCCCGCAGGCGGGAGAGGGGAAAGCAATTGCAACTGCCAGAGCCAGAGCCAGAGCCACAGCCACAGCCACAGCCACAGCCACAGCTACAGCTACAGCTACAGCAAAAACCAAAACCAAAACCAAAACCAAAGCCAGAGCCAGAGCCAGAGCCAAAGCAAAAACCAGAACTAGAGCCACAACCAGAAGCAGAACCAAGTCCAAAGCATTGATTCAAAGCCCGAGCCTGGGCCGAAGTTCGGCTCCGGCTCCGGCTCCGGCTTCGGCTTCGGCTCCGGCTTCGGCTCCGGCTTCGGCTTCGGCTTCGGCTTCGGCTCCGGCTCCGGCTCCGGCTCCAGCTCCGGCTCCAGCTCCGGCTCCGGCTTCGGCTTCGGCTCCGGCTCCGGCTTCGGCTTCGGCTCCGGCTCCGGCTCCGGCTCCGGCTCCGGCTTTGGCTTTGGCTTTGGCTTTGGCTTTGGCTTCCAGCTTGGCTTTAGCTGTCCCCTCTCCCGCCCGCGGGAGAGGGGTAGGGGTGAGGGCAGGCTCTTGCTCTTGCTCTCGCCCCAGCTTCTGCCTCCCCCGCACCCCAAAAACAAGAAAGGCCACCCGAAGGTGGCCTTTCTCAAATCACTGAAGCAAAGTCTTACTTGACCAGCTTCGCGATGGCAGCACCCAGGTCGCCCGGCGAACGGACGGTGACAACGCCAGCAGCTTCCATCGCTGCGAACTTGCCCTCAGCCGTGCCCTTGCCGCCCGATGCGATCGCACCAGCGTGGCCCATGCGCTTGCCGGCCGGAGCCGAAGCGCCGGCGATGAAGCCGACAACCGGCTTCTTCACGAACTGCTTGATGTATTCGGCACCAGCTTCCTCAGCGTCGCCACCGATTTCGCCAACCATGATGATGCCTTCGGTCTGCGGGTCTTCGTTGAACAGCTTCAGGCAGTCAACGAAGTTCAGACCGTTGATCGGGTCGCCGCCGATACCGATGCAGGTCGACTGGCCCAGGCCCACTTCCGTGGTCTGCTTGACCGCTTCATAGGTCAGGGTGCCCGAACGCGACACGATGCCGATCTTGCCCGGCATGTGGATGTGGCCCGGCATGATGCCGATCTTGCACTCGCCCGGGGTGATCACACCGGGGCAGTTCGGACCGACCAGCACGGTGTCCGGATGGGCACGGGTCAGCACGTTCTTGACGCGCAGCATGTCCAGCACCGGGATGCCCTCGGTGATGCAGACGATGACCTTGATGCCGGCAGCAGCGGCTTCCAGGATCGCGTCAGCCGCGTACGGCGGCGGCACGTAGATGACCGAAGCATTGGCGCCGGTGCTCTGCACGGCATCGGCCACGGTGTTGAACACCGGCAGGTCGATGTGGGTGGTGCCGCCCTTGCCCGGGGTCACGCCGCCGACAACCTGGGTGCCGTACTCGATCATCTGAGTGGCGTGGAAGGTGCCCTGCTGGCCGGTAAAGCCCTGCACGATCACCTTGGTGTTCTTGTTAATCAAAACAGACATTGGATTTCCTTCGGTGTCGGATCAGGCGGCGTTCTTGACAGCTTCAACGATCTTCTTGGCGCCATCGTTGATGTTGTCAGCCGGGATGATGGCCATGCCGCTGTCACGCAGCAGCTGCTTGCCTTCTTCCACGTTGGTGCCTTCCAGGCGCACCACGACCGGAACCTTGACGCCCACTTCCTTCACTGCGGCGATGATGCCTTCGGCAATCATGTCGCAGCGGACGATGCCGCCGAAGATGTTGACGAAGATGCCTTCGACCTTGTCCGAGGACAGGATCAGCTTGAAAGCTTCAATGACGCGCTGCTTGTTGGCACCGCCGCCCACGTCCAGGAAGTTCGCCGGCTCGCCGCCGTTGAGCTTGATGACGTCCATGGTGGCCATGGCCAGACCTGCGCCGTTGACCATGCAGCCGATGTTGCCGTCCATGGTGACGTAGTTGATGTCCAGCTCCGAAGCGATCACTTCGGTCGGGTCTTCCTGTGTCTTGTCGCGCATGGCGACCAGAGCCTTCTGGCGGAATGCGGCGTTGTCGTCGCTGTCGAACTTGCCGTCCAGCGCGTACAGGTTGCCGTCATCCAGGATGGCCAGCGGGTTGATTTCAACCAGCGCCAGGTCCTTTTCGTTGAACAGGCGGTACAGGTTGACCATGATGCTGGCGAACTGGCCAGCCTGCTTGGCGGTCAGGCCCAGCTTGAAGCCGAAATCACGGCCATGGTAACCCTGCACGCCCTCGACGAAGTCGACGTTGAGCGAGTGGATCAGCTCCGGGGTTTCAGCAGCAACCTGCTCGATCTCCACGCCACCTTCCGAAGAAGCGATGTAGGTGATGGTCTTGGTGCCACGGTCAACCAGCACCGACAGGTACAGCTCCTTGACGATCTCACCGGCGGTGGTCACCAGCACCAGGTTGACCGGCAGCTCGACGCCTGCGGTCTGGTAGGTAGCCATCTTGGTGCCGAGCATCTTGGCCGCAGCGGCCTTGACGTCGTCGGTGGTCTTGCAGAACTTGACGCCGCCAGCCTTGCCGCGGCCGCCAGCGTGGATCTGTGCCTTGACCATCCAGGGGCCCTGGCCCAGCGACTGGGCAGCTGCAACAGCCTCGTCCGGGGTCGCAGCGACCTTGCCGGCCGGGACCGGGATGCCGTATTCGGCAAGCAGTTGTTTTGACTGGTACTCGTGGAAATTCATGCGTCACCGTGGGAATAGGAACGACCGCACGCAGTCCGCAGGGCCAGAAATGGCCGACTGACAGGGCGGGCGGGCCCGATATTGTCGCCGACGGCGGGCCAGCACGCAAAGAAGTCTGTACAAATCGCCAGAACCGGCACGATTTCACCCGCCAATTCAGTAACTTGCCGGTGATTGGCAAGCAGATCAGAGAGTCCCCCGAGCGGCCGTCGGCGCACCTATACTGAGCCGATTACGCTTGGATAGGAGATCCGGCTTGGCCCCCAGTTCGTCGATCATCGACCGCATCGAATCCATCCCAACGCGCGAGCTGTACTTTTTTGCGTTGTACCGGGTGCTGGTCGCCGCACTGCTGAGCGCGCTGGTGTTCGGGCCACTCACCCCCATGGTGGGCGAGGCCCACCAGCCGCAGCTCGCGCAGGCAGTCTCCATCGGCTACCTGCTTGTTTCCGTTGCACTGCTGTTCTGGGGCCGCAACGAGCGCTGGTTGCAGCGCATCGTGATTGGCAGCGTGGTCATCGACATCGCCGCCGCCACCTTGCTCAGCCATGCCCTGCCAGGCGCCAGCGCCGGCATTTCAATGTCGCTGCTGTTCAACATTGCTGCCGCCGGCCTGCTGCTACCCCTGTCACGTGCAATGCCGCTAGCGCTGCTGGCCTGTACTGCCAGTATTGCCGAGTACATCTGGCAGATGCTGGAAGGCGGGCAGAACACCCGCACCCTGGCCGAGCTGGCGATGTTCGTCAGCAGCTATCTTGCGCTGACCTACATCGCTTACCAGATCGCCAGCCGCACCCGCCGCACCCAGCAGCTGGCCGATCAGCGCGGCGCCGAGGTGGCCAACCTGTTCGAAGTCAACGAGCTGATCATCCGCCGCATGCGTACTGGCGTACTGGTCGTAGATACCAACGGCCAGATCACCCTGGCCAACGAGGCCGCGACCGCCCTGCTCGGCGACATGGAAGGTGCACTGGCCACCGAGCGTGTCGCCCTGAGCATCGCTTCACCAGAGCTTGCCCGACGCCTGCAGCGCTGGCGCAACGGCTGGCACGAAGACGAACAACCGCTGCAGCTGGCCCCTGAGCAGGCCGAAGTGCTGCCGCGCTTTGCCCGCCTGCTGGCGGACAGCGACATGTCGCTGATCTTTCTGGATGACACCACGGTGGTCTCACGCCGGGCCGAATCACTGACCTTGTCCACGCTTGGCCGCTTCTCCGCCAGCCTGGCCCATGAGATCCGCAACCCATTGGCAGCAATCAACTACGCCACCCAGCTACTGGAGGAGTCGGACGACATTGGCGAGGCCGACCGGCGCTTGCTGCAGATCATCCATCAGCAGTGCCAACGCACCAATGGCATCGTCGAGAGCGTGCTGGCACTGGCCCGACGCGAACGGGCCAATCCGGAAAACCTCGACCTGGCCGCCTTCGTGCGCCGCTTCGTGATCGAGTACCGGCAGACCCTCTCGCTGGAGAACGACAGCCTGGAAGCGGTGATCCGTGAGCCATCGGTGATGGCGATGATCGACCCCCGGCACCTGCATCAGGTGCTGACCGCACTGGTCCACAACGCCGTCAAATATGGTCGGATGGCCGATGAGTCGGCGCGCATCCGCATCCGGGTCGCCTCGGCAGAGCGCAATGCGGTCATCGACGTGATGGACCGCGGCCCAGGCATCCCTGATGCCATCGCCACCCAACTGTTCCGGCCGTTCTACACCACCTCCGAACATGGCACCGGGCTGGGCCTGTACATAGCCCGCGAACTTTGCCGGGCCAATCAAGCCCAGTTGGACTATGTATCCATTCCCGCTGGCGGCGCCTGCTTCCGGCTGACCCTGAGCATCCCGAAAACCGCATTCGCCCGCGGCCAGCGCCAATGAGTCGTTTTTCGATGCAATCGTTTGTAGACATGCCTCAACCTCAGCTATCGTTCCATTCATGAACGCAACACATAGCGCCCTGATCGTCGATGACGAACGCGACATCCGTGAGCTGCTGGTCCTCACCCTTGGCCGGATGGGCTTGCGGATCAGTACCGCAGCAAACCTCGCCGAGGCCAGGGAACTGCTTGCCAGCAACCATTTCGACCTGTGCCTGACCGATATGCGCCTGCCCGACGGCAACGGCATCGAACTGGTCACCGAGATCACCCGCGACCACCCGGCCACCCCGGTGGCGATGATCACTGCCTTTGGCAGCATGGATCTGGCGGTAGAGGCACTGAAAGCCGGCGCCTTTGACTTCGTCAGCAAGCCGGTGGACATCAATGTACTGCGCGGTCTGGTTCGGCACGCCATCGAACTGAACAACGAAGCCCGGTCCAGTACCCCGCCGCCGCCGGAAAACGCCACCCGCCTGCTTGGCAGTTCGCCGGCGATGGATGAGCTGCGCGCCACCATCGGCAAGGTCGCGCGTAGCCAGGCACCGGTCTACATCCTGGGCGAATCTGGAGTTGGCAAGGAGCTGGTGGCCCGCACCATCCACGACCAGGGCGCGCGTGCAACAGGCCCGTTCATCCCGGTCAACTGCGGTGCCATCCCCAGCGAGCTGATGGAAAGCGAGTTCTTCGGCCATCGCAAGGGCAGCTTCACCGGTGCACATGCCGACAAGCCTGGGCTGTTCCAAGCGGCCAACGGCGGCACCCTGTTCCTGGACGAAGTAGCCGAGCTACCACTGCAGATGCAGGTCAAGCTGTTGCGGGCCATCCAGGAAAAATCGGTACGCCCGGTCGGCGCTGCCACCGAAGTCATCGTGGACGTGCGCATCCTCTCCGCCACCCACAAAGACCTGAGCACCTTGGTGCAGGACGGGCGCTTCCGCCACGATCTGTACTACCGCATCAACGTCATTGAACTGCGCGTGCCGCCGTTGCGCGAACGCCGCGGCGACCTGCCGCAGCTGGCCAGCACCATCTTGAACCGGCTGGCACAGCAGCAAGGCCAGAAGCCACCGCAGCTGGCAGCTTCGGCGCTGGAAGCACTGGATGCGTATTCCTTTCCCGGTAACGTCCGCGAACTGGAGAACATCCTTGAGCGCTCATTGGCGCTGGCCGACAGCGACCACATCGACGCCAGCGACCTGCGCCTGCCGCAGCCGCAAAGCGCACAGCCGCGCATTCCCAACGGTGAAACTCCTGCACCTGCCTCCCCTCCCCAGGAAGCCGTTGTCGACATCGACCCCGCCAGCGCTGCCCTGCCTTCCTACATTGAGCAGATGGAACGCACGGTGATCCAGAGAGCGCTGGAAGAGAACCGCTGGAACAAGACCAAGACTGCCGCCCAACTGGGCATCACCTTCCGTGCGCTGCGCTACAAGCTGAAAAAGCTGGGCATGGAGTAAGGCCGGCACCCAGAACCCAAGTAGAGCCGAGCCATGCTCGGCTGGGGCGTTACCGATAACCCTCATGTAGTGCCGAGCCATGCTCGGCTGGGGCATTACCGGTACAGCCCCGCTGCCGAGCATGGCTCGGCACTACACACTACGCGGAGCTTAGTCCTTGGTAACGCGATTGATCTCGGCCAGACTGGTAGTGCCCTGTGCCGCCTTCAACAACGCCGACTGACGCAGATCATTGATACCTATCTTCTGTGCGGCCTCAGCGATATCCATCGCATTGCCGCCCTGCAGGACGATCGACGCGATATCGTCGGTCATCGGCATCACCTGATAGATACCGGTACGGCCCTTGTAGCCTTCAGTGCACTCATCACACCCCACCGCTTCAAACAGCTGCACGCCCTTGGCGATCTGCTCGGCGGTATAGCCCTCAGCGAGCAGCGCATTCTCAGGCAACTGCTGCGGACGCTTGCAATTGCTGCACAGTCGCCGCGCCAGACGCTGGGCAATCACCAATGTCACCGAGGAAGTGATGTTGTAGGGCGCGATACCCATGTTCATCAAACGCGCGATGGTCTGCGGCGCATCGTTGGTATGCAGCGTGGATAGCACCATGTGGCCGGTCTGTGCAGCCTTGATCGCGATTTCCGCAGTTTCAAGGTCACGGATTTCGCCGACCATGATGATGTCCGGATCCTGTCGCAGGAACGAACGCAGCGCCACCGCAAAGGTCATGCCGCGCTTGTTGTTCTGCTGCACCTGGTTCACGCCGGGTAGACGGATTTCCACCGGATCCTCAGCCGTGGAGATATTTCGCGTATCGTCATTGAGGATACCCAGCGCCGTGTACAGCGACACCGTCTTACCCGAACCAGTCGGGCCGGTAACCAGCACCATGCCGTAAGGCTTGTGGATCGCCTCCAGGAACAACTTCTGCTGGTCAGGCTCATAGCCAAGCTTGTCGATACCCAGCTTGGCCGCACTGGCATCAAGGATACGCAGCACGATCTTTTCACCGAACAAGGTCGGCAAGGTACTGACACGGAAGTCGATCTGCTTGGATTTGGACAAATTGAGCTTGATGCGACCATCCTGAGGCACGCGCTTTTCGGCAATGTCCAGCTGCGACATGACCTTGAGGCGAGCTGCGATACGCTGATTCAGCTTGACCGGCGCCTTGGCCACAGTCTTGAGCAGACCGTCAATACGGAAACGGACCCGGTAATCGTCCTCGTAGGGCTCGAAGTGGATATCCGAGGCCCCCTTGCGGATCGCATCCACCAGCGCCTTGTTGACGAATTTCACGACCGGCGTGTCGTCACCCTTTGCATCGACGCCGGTATCACCACCGCTACCCATGTCCTCATCGCCGGCAGCAACGTCCAGGTCGCCCATGCCTTCATCGTCACCACCAAGACCCTCACCCAGCGACTCGTTGCTGGCCAACCAAAGAGCCAAGGTCCGGCGGATCTGCTCCTCATCAACCAGGATAGGCTCGACCACCAGGTTGGTCTGGAACTTGATCTCATCCAACTGCTGGGTTGGATTGCTGGTGCCGACGAACAACTTGCCGCCGCGCTTGAACAGGGGCAACACGTGATGCTTGCGCAGCAACTCCTCACTGACCAGTTTCATCGCGCTCTGGTTGGTATCAAACACCGACACATCCAGCAGCGGCATGCCGAATTCCATGGCGTTTGCGGCCGCCATATGCGCGGCGCTCACCAGCTTCTTGTCAGCCAGCCATTGCGCCAACGGCACCTTGGCCTCCCCGGCCTGGGCCATCGCGGTACGGGCAACAGCCTCATCCAGCGCCCCGTCCTGGACCAGGCGGCGGGCGATGCCGGTGATTCCGACAAGATTGGCAGTGGCAACGTTCATTGAGGCATCCCCTGAAAGCAGGCCTCCAGATTACCTCAAGCCCCTATAAACCGGCAGTCCATCCGCACCAAGGCCACCAACCCGGCTACTATGCCAACGGGGAGAACTTCTGGTATTCAAACGTGCGTGAACTGAGCATCATCCTGCCTGCAAAGAACGAGGCCGAGGGGCTGAAGCGGACATTGCCTGCCCTGCGGGAGGCGTATCCAGCTGCTGAAATCATCGTCGTTGACGACGGATCAACCGACCAGACCGCGGCAATCGGCCGGGAACACGGCGTCAGCGTACTCAGCAGCCCGTACTCCATGGGCAACGGCGCGGCGATCAAGCGCGGCGCCCGCGCCGCTACCGGGCAAACCCTGGTGTTCATGGATGCCGATGGCCAGCACAGCGCCAGCCATATCGCGCAGTTGCTCGCCAAGCTGGAAGACGGCTACGACATGGTGGTGGGCGCCCGTGACAGCAGTGGCCAGGCCAACGTGCACCGAGGGCTGGCCAACGCCTTCTACAACCGCTTGGCCAGTCATATGACCGGCCACAAGATCCACGACCTGACCTCGGGCTTCCGCGCCGTGCGGGCCGACAAGTTCCGCGAGTTCCTGCACCTGCTGCCGAACGGCTTCAGCTACCCGACCACCAGCACCATGGCGTTCTTTCGCAGCGCCTATCCGGTGGCGTACGTACCGATCCCGGTGGCCAAGCGGGTGGGCAATGGCAGTCATATCCGACCGCTGAAGGACGGAATCCGGTTCTTGCTGATCATTTTCAAGATTGCGACGTTGTATTCGCCGATGAAGTTGTTTGCGCCGGTGGCAGCAGCGTTCTTTCTCACCGGACTTGGCTACTACGGTTATACATTTGCAACCACACATCGATTAACCAATATGAGCACACTACTATTTAGCGCGGCTGTAATCGTATTTTTGATCGGCCTGATCTCAGAGCAGATCACCAACCTGACTTATCGGCGTGACTCCTGAGACGGCACCCACACGCATCCTGCTAGTCACCCGCAACCTGCCCCCCCTTGTCGGCGGCATGGAACGCCTGAACTGGCATATCGCCGACGAGCTCTCGCAATACGCCGAGGTATGGATAATTGGCCCCAAAGGGGCATCGATGCGAAGCTCTCAAAGGCTGACAGTAACTGAAGTGCCGCTACGCCCCCTGTGGCTATTCCTGTTGACATCAGCATGGCATGCACTACGTATTGCTTACAAATGGCGACCACATGTCGTTCTGGCAGGTAGTGGATTGACCGCGCCGGCCGCGCTAATGGCAGCTCGCGCCGCAAATGCGCGAGCAAGCGTTTATCTTCACGGACTGGATGCAGCGGTGCGCCACCCTGTGTATCGAGCCATCTGGAATCCTGCCATTCGCAGAATGGACATCGTCGTTGTAAATAGCAGACCGACCGCTGAACTAGCCCATAAGTTAGGTGTACAAGCCACTGACATACGCGTCGTGCATCCAGGCGTGCAAATGCCAGCCTCGCCGCAGCCAGCAGAAGCTTTGCAGATTTTTCGAGAAAATTTCGGGCTAGGCCAAGGACGCCTACTTCTCTCGATAGGCCGACTAACCACCCGCAAGGGTCTTCGTGAATTCGTGCAAAATACCCTTCCCGGAATCATCAGCAACGCTCCTGATGTAAATCTAGTCATCATTGGAGATGCACCTACTGATTCGTTACACGCTGACGTACAAACCAGATCCAGCATTCAAGCCGCCGCCGACACGGCTGGAGTCGGCCAGCATGTTCGCTTCCTCGGCATCATCACAGAACCTTCAGAACTGGCTTGCGCATACGAGAGCGCAACCTTGCATATCTTCCCTGTACGAAGCATCCCGGCTGATCCGGAGGGCTTTGGTATGGTGGCCATTGAAGCCGCCGCCCACGGCCTACCCACCGTAGCGTTTGCAACCGGGGGAGTGGTAGATGCCGTCAGTACCGGCCAGTCAGGCCAACTGGTTCCACCTGGCGACTATAATGCACTGCGCGATGAAGTAATCAAATTACTGGCAGACAAAGAGAGAGACTGGAAAGTTCAAAGTCAGTCATTTGCTAAAGATTTCGCTTGGCCTATTTTTGGAAGAAAGCTGTTTTGCGCCATTGGCGTATTCACCAGAAAACCACCGACAGAAGAACAGGGCCTACCGTGATTAGAAGAGCCCATGCAACCGTCGACATGCTTTCCAGAGAGTTAAAAGCAAGAAAAATAGAACTTCTTTTGAACTTGGACTCATCCTCCGGACCACTACGCGTGTTGGAGATCGGCACTGGCTCCGGAGGCATTGCACATTACTTCGCAACGCATGCAAATCTGCAATGTTTGGTCACGGCAGTTGATGTAGAAGACAACAGACAGGTATGTGATAACTATGAATATATATCGGTGCAAGGTGTCAAACTGCCATTCAATGACGCACAGTTTGACGTGGTCATCAGCAACCATGTAATTGAACATGTTGGCGGACATCGCAGCCAACTAAAGCACCTCAAGGAAATCGCGCGCGTACTTAGCGAGCGCGGCATCGGGTATCTAGCCGTCCCGAATCGCTGGATGCTGATCGAGCCTCACTATGCATTGCCATTCCTCAGTTGGTTACCGAGGCACGCAGCGAACCGCTACCTCGCCCTTTCTGGACGCGGTAAAGATTATGACTGCACCCCACTCCGGCTTGATGACCTACACGCTCTCCTCCGCAGGACCGGGCTCCATTTCCGTCATCGCGAATTCGATGCACTGCGAGCCATCAATGCGATCGAGCCAGAAAATAAAATAGCTCGACTGGCCTCACGGCTACCTCTACGCGCACTCACACTTTTCACACCACTCCTGCCGACCTTCATCTGCACGCTGAATCACCAGAGCTCAAACCATGACGACCGCTAAGCCCGCAATATGGTTCTTAGCCATCCGAGCCGGCACTGGCGCTGACGTATTCACTACTCGCTTATGCGCAGCACTTAACGCTCTCGGAATTCAGAGCGAAATTACTTGGCTGCCACATCGAGCCGAGTATCTTCCATGGCTAAGCAGCCCTCCTCAACCTCCGCCGTGGGCCACCATCGCACATGTCAACACCTGGTTACATCGACGCTTTCTTCCCTCCCAACTCCCGGTTGTAGCTACGATGCATCACGTCGTGCACGATGCATCGCTAGCACCATTCAAGCGCACATCACAATCCCTGTATCACCGCTTTTGGATCAAAGAAATCGAACAACAAGTTCTCGCACGTGCAGGTGCTATCAGTTGCGTCAGCCAGTATACCGCGAATCAACTAAACAGCTGCTTCGGCAAGACGCAATCTGTCGTAATCCACAATGGCGTAGACCTTTCTCTATTCGAGCCAACATCCAGCTTCGAACCATCCAGCACCTTTCGACTCGTATACGTGGGCTCATGGTCGAAAAGAAAAGGCAGTGACATGCTCGCCACTATCATGGAGAAACTCGGAACTGGTTTCGAGTTGCGTTATACAGGACCACCACGCCCAATGCCCGAAAACTGCACCTCGCTTGGCCGGATTGATACCGCCGCACTAGTAGAACTCTACAGCAACAGCGACGCACTTCTTTTTCCAAGCCGCCTTGAGGGCTTCGGTCAGGTTGCCGCCGAGGCGATGGCCTGCGGACTACCCGTCGTTGCCGGGAGGAATTCCGCACTCCCGGAAGTGGTCAAGCACCAGCACACAGGCCTTCTAGTTGAACATGATAGCCCCCAGGATTACGTCGATGCGATTAAGACAATCAGCTCCTGTAGGAGTCGCTGGCTAGAAATGTCCGCGGCTGCAAGAAAACATGCGACAGCTAACTTCGACATAATAAAAATGGCAGAGTCGTACGCCCAACTTTACTGCCAGCTGATTGAACAAGGAAATACCCATGGCAAGTAGCCATACGCACCCAATACATAACGCCGTCTACAAAGAAAGACGAGTAGCAAATCTGGGATGTGGTGAGCGCCATATCGAAGGGGCAATCAACATTGATCTATTCTCCAAGAATGCAGATGTCAGGCACGACCTAAATCAGTTTCCGTACCCATTTACGGATAGTACTTTTGACGAAATTCACGCATGGAATGTCATCGAACACCTCGACGACACAATTGAAGTGATGCACGAAATCCACCGAATCGGCGCGGACGGATGCTTGGTGCACATTCGCGTCCCCCATTTTCGAAGCGCATGCCTATACGAAGACTTAACACATAAACGCGGGTTTGCATGGCGCAGCTTTGACATCTTCACCGAAGATGGATTGATCTACGGAGACTACGCAAAATGCCGCTATAAGATAGTATCTCGCGAATTCACTCCTTATCTGCTTCCCGTGCTCTACCGAGCACTCTCAAGGCTCCCGTCTTTAACTGATAATCTATTAAGCAAATTCATCCCCATGGCATCCATCAAGTTCACTCTTCAAATTGAAAAGGCACGAAAGCCTGAACCATGCCCAACATCCAACCCTACGAATAGCGGTTGACTATAGCGCTAGCCACAACCTGCTTCTTCGCGAGCAGAAAAGCGCTTTCAAAGTTCCCACTATCCTCAGCATCAAGGAACAACTCAACCTCGACAAAACCATTCTCCCGCAGCGAACGCAGCAGCGCACTCAACGGGTAAACATGGAGCTCCATAGCCTGTTCGAAAACCGGACGTTTTCGCAAAATATTTCGCAACCAATTCAACGGCTTGAAGGCATAACGAAGGCGTACCATTACCCTCAACCAACGGCTGGCATTGCACGCGGTGTAAACCTGAAACCCAACATAGCCACCTTCAGAGATGCGACCAGCCATCTGCCGAATTAGACGCATGCCTCGGGACGTCGGGATATGCTGCAGTACCAGGTAAGAGTGAAAAAAATCTACTCCATCAGGAACTCTAGATAGTGAATCATCCGAAAGCACGGCACTTAGGTTGGTAATACCCCAGTGCCGACAATTTCGCTCCACCTCAAGCAGCATGGATGGAGACACATCGACTGCGATGACTTGATCACTGCTACGCGCTAAAGGAATTGCTAACCGTCCGACGCCGCAACCCAAGTCAACAGTTATTCGAGGACGCCATACATGGCCTTCGCGACGTTCTATAACATCAAACAATGATCGCACATGAGCTTCACCGGACTCGAAAAATTCTGCGCGGGCCTCTTCATCAAGCCTTGCATTACCAAATTGCTGGACACTGAGCGAAGTATGGAGATTTCGCTCCCCACCGCTCCCAGTCACGGTCTGTCCCCATTTTCGGCCTCGCTTTTCATCTTAAAATTTTGAACCGCATCAATATCGCGACATGATGCAAGAAGCTTGATCACTAGCACGCTACTGACCAACGCCATTCCCCACTCAGAAAATGCCAAAGCAACCACCATTCCCATTGACCCTATATACGATGGCAAGATCCCCCCCGCGCAGATCAGAATCACGACGCCCAAAAACTCTGCACCCACTCGCATCCAAGGCCGCCCTAGCGCCATTAGTACATTACCAGACACCAACCGGAGCGCGACTCCGGGAATGATGAGACACATACTTCTCAAGACGTCGCCGATACCGGCGTAGGCCGCCCCCATAACAATGTCAATCCAACCGGCGCCAACCCAGAACAACGCACTCAGAACCGCGCCATACAGCAACGCAATCAGCGCCATCAGTGCTACAAGTCGCCAAAGTGCAGGCCCGACAGACTCTCGAAACAAACGTGGCAGCGCGGAGACCACCATCGCCATTACGGGCAATACACCAGCGGCCATGATCCGCGCAGCCGCGGCGTAAAGGCCAGCGTCATAGGCCGACATTGAACGCACGGCCACCGCCTTGTCCAATTCGGTGGGACCGTTTCGGGATAGGTCAGTTGCTGCGTAACCACATGCTTCTGCCCACTCAGCACGACAAGGAAGGCGCCAGCGATGAGTAGGGACGACCTGCGCGGTGGATCGCGCGACAGCGAGCGCGCCTAATGTTGCAAGCAAATACGCGACAGCGTACGCCGAAAGCGGGGAGTCAAAAGAAACCATAACGACAATACCCGCAGCAAGTGTGCGCAACGCCAGCGGCAACACCTGCAACAATTGCGCGCGTGCAACTTCGCCGCGACCGTGCCGCTCCGCCGCATACAAAACCAAGAGCGGCTGGGCCACCAACTCGGCAAGACCCAGTGCCAGGAGCGCATCAGCGCCAACCGCTGACTCGGGAAGGGCTAACAGACATAGGGGAACAAAAAACAGAAGTAATACAGTCCCAACCAGTAACACTGCCGGAGTCGCATAGGGCAACCCTTCCCCCTGACCGCCGTCACGGGTGATGGCCCTCATCTGCATCAATGGCATGCCGCATCCTGCAAGCGCACCAAGAAAAATCGCCAACCCCATTACACCAGCGAAGGCTCCATAAGCGGCTGGACCAAGAAGATAAGTCACCAGCAGCAGAGTTAACGCCTGCAGGACCAACCGTAGAGCGAACACAGCGATGGTCCTTAGCGTCGCGCGCGCAATAGGCCCCTTCATTCAACTCCCCTTGCCAACCAGCTAAGCCAGATTCCGACGCAATCTTAGCCGATCAGGCAGGGCCATCCAGTTACGAATGTCCTGCCATTTCCTTTTCCGCTCGCAAAGTGCCATACCTGTCAACCAGCTGTCGCAAGCAGCAACCTCCAGAAGAGTTTGAACACCCGGAGCGAACTGCTCAATACCACAACTCGGCACGGACGCTACCAACAACACGAACAATTAGTTGTTGAGCGAGCACTGTGCGCTTCCGGTATCGCACACGACATCTGCTCTCAAGATGTCATTTCCGCGAACAGGGGAATCGAAGGTAACGGATCGCGGCGCAGAAAAGTCACTCGTCGTCAACCCCAAAGTAGTACTCTGATCACAGGCCTTTGGGACAAACACAGGCGGAAGATTGTACTCAGCCATATCAGCTACCGCTGTACTCATATAGGCACGCGCCTCCGCCAGACAAGCAGCATTTGCCGAACGCTGGGTGTAGTTCCGGTACTGCGGAAGGGCGACAGCTGCCAGGATCGCAATGATCGCAACCACGATCATCAGCTCGATCAAACTAAAACCTCTTGCACGATATGACATATCTTTCCCCATAGTATCCACGTCAATAATTACCAGCAAGAATCGCGCCATATCTCCCTATAACGCGTAAGAAACGCCGCTATTGGTAGTCGTTACCGCGAGCCCTCAGTTGCCGGCGCCGCTCGGCGCCAGCCCCCACCTCACCCCACCTCACCTCACCCCACCTCACCTCACCCCAGCCCGACACTCATCGACCTCGAGGAGTAACCGTAGTCTCGCGCTGTCTCATTAAACCAGCTCGCTCAACAGCCTCTGCCATTTCCGGCTTTCCCGCCGCCCGCAGCTCCGCACCTAGCTGCCAAGGAAAAGGATCTCCAAACGGAGCTACCTCAACAGCTTTGATGAAATAGGGAAGAGCATGCTCCGAATCCATCAGATCATTCATGATGGCGGCCCCCAGCAGCACGAAGTTAGATGAACTAGGTCTATCTCTATCAGCCAGAATAGCAATCACTTCAAGCACTTGCTGCTTGTCCAGGGGCACGCCACGACCCGAATAATGAGTAAGAATCATCGGCGCGCGGCTATTGTCCCAACTCATCCGAACAGTACTCAGCTTAGCTCGAAAACGCCCCCAGTCCGATTGACTCACATCACCGCGCAACGTCTTCAGAACCAACAGAAGAGCGTAGCTATTGAGCGCATCAGGAGATGCCTCCACTCCGGAAGAACAAGCCTGGATCGCCTCGTCCAGAAGGTGGTTTCCCGACACAACTTCGCCACCAGCCTTGAACAGTGATGAACACAATTGCACCCAGGCCCTTGAAGACTGTGGTGCAGCCGCGGCGCTCGCCCGAGCGAGCGATAGCGTACTGCGCCAGTCATGAGCTCGCGTCATGGCCCCCGCCCCCAAAGCAATCAGCAGTGCGACAGACACAGCGACCTTTGCAACTGCCGAAAGACGCAGGCACGCCCCTGCATGGGCCAGTAAACTACCAGCAGCTAGTACCGCACCTATTAGCGCGAAATGGTTGCGATGTTCATAGGCCAGCTCAAGCCCAACAACATTGCTCGCGACAAAGTGGGCACTGAAGAATATAAAAACCCCAAATGTGAACAATGGCTGCCTGCTGCGTAATCGCCAAGCCCAAAACAACAGCGCTAAGATCAACAATATAGAAGGCAGCGTGGTCCAAGGATCCCCTACCCCCCTCGATGGCCGGACCCAGTCATAATAGAAAGGCATATGCTCAGGCAGTGGCAGCACGATCTGCCATATATACATGCAAAGCATTCTAGCCTGGGTCAGGAGACGCTCAACGGTAGAGAAATCGCGCCCAGGATACGCCTCCCAAGACCAATACTTCGGAACGACTAGGACCAAATAAGCGGAGACTCCTATCAATGCAGCAACGAAGTAGCCTCGTCGAAGTATCCTCACCAGACGCTCGTCCGCTGCACAGAAGCGCAGCACTGTCAATTCTAAAATAAACGTGTAGGCAGGTAGAAGGACCGCATCCTCCTTGCAGTTCATTGCCGCCGCCCACCAAAACACAGCAACCAGCATCCTCCGCCGCCCTTGCTGACCAAGAATCTGACACTGCCGCGCATGCAGATAGCTCTGCAGCGCTAGCACCAGAAACAACGTTCCCAACGTTTGAATGCGCTGTACCGCGTACAACACAGAAGACACCTGCAACGGATGCGCCGCCCATACAAGGGCGAGGGTAGGCGCGACCCACACCGCACTCCGATCGGGGACGCCTGAAGCCAAGAGCAAGCGCCTTAAGAAGCATGCCAGCACGCACGCGGTAATCGCATGAATCAGTACGTTGGTAGCCTTGAAAGCCCCCGGATCCGCCCCGCCTGCGCGCCAGAAATCCAACGCAAAAGTGAGTGTAGGTAGGCCGCGCATCGAACCCGACATCTGCGGCGCCGCGACAACCTCAAACAAAGCCGCAACGCTCAATCGGGAGAGATGGATATCGCTGTTATTTACAATATTTGGGAAATCATCAAAAAAAAATTCACCGGGCAACCCGGGAGTTAAAAGCAGACCTACAAGCAACGCGACGATCAGAGTTATTCCTAGAAACTTTAGATCGGCGGGAGATAAGCGCATCACTCCCTCCCTCCCGCTCCCACCACCTGCGACTTGAATCTCTCAATCTGCCGAAGCTGCCGCACCCAATCCTCCCGACCCGCCTTATCCAGCTGATTCAATACGTCATCTACTTCAGGATCATCAGGCGGCGATACAAAAACCGCTTTACGCAAGAAAGAAAGTGCTTTCTCCGGCTGCCGCGATTTATTGTGAATATAGGCGGCCATCTGCAGGTATTGATTGGAATTGAAACCACCTCGATCAACGGCAAGCTCCAGCAGCTCCAGCACTCCCTCCTCATCCAATTTCATGCCGTTTCTAGCGTTTTCGAGAATTGAAAGGACGATGCCTTTGTTCTGCACGTTCATCGGCACCTGTGGGAAACGAAAAAGCAGGGCCTCCCAATCTCGACGCGCAACATCCCCACGAATAGTCTTGTAAATCACAACATTGGAAAGCATCACTGCTGAACCGGTGAACCTGGCCCCCCGCGTATTGGTATCTATAGCTCGATCCAGCCAAAGGCTGCCTGCCTTGTACCCGCTTTGGTCCGCATAAAAGCCCCCCAACATCAACCATGCCCGCTCGGAAACCGGGGCCAGTCGCAATGTATGCGCAGCAAAAAGCAACGGATTCCCCCAAATATGGGCCCGCCATGCAGTCCCGATCCCCGCAGCTACCAACACAATCATCATCACTGAGACAGTGACCTGCATCCGCAGAGCCAACCGCTGACTGAGCGCCACGCACAGATCAGCTACCGCCAATAGCACGCCGATCAGCGGCAGGTGATTGCGGTGCTCAAAAGCAAGTTCGAGATTCAGTACATTACTGGTCATGAAATGACCCGCGAAGAAAATTAGAATGCCGAACGCAAACAATGGCCGGCGTCGCCGCCAACACCAAGCCCATATCAGCAGTACCGCAAGAAGCAGCAAAGCCAACAAGGTAGAAGCTGGCTGCAGCAGCCCGCGGGAAACGACAAAATCATCATAGAAAAACGGCAAGCGGCTCGGTAACGGCAACAGCATCTGCCCGATATACATCACTAGCACCCTTCCTTGGGTTAACAGCCGTTCGTAGCTGGAAAAATCCCGCCCAGGATAGTTACCCCATTGCCAGTAATGCGGGACTACCACCAGCGTATATATCACTACACCGGTCAACGCCAAGAGCAGATAGCCCCTGCGCCAAACTCCAGCCAAACGTTGCGAGGCGGCAGCGAAACCCAGTACTGTCAGCTCCAAAGTCAGCGTATACAGCGGCAATAGCGCTGCATCTTCCTTACTTGCAAGGCCCAAGACCCAGAAAAGCACAACGAGCACGCCGTACTGTCTGCTACGCTGCCCCTCTATCTGCGCCTGCCGCATCCCCAGGTAAGCCCACATACTCAGAACCATAAACAGGGTAACCAAAGTTTGCATGCGCTGTACCACATACAACACCGAGGAGACCTGGAGCGGATGAATAGCCCACAGTCCAGCCAACAGCAGCGCCCCCAACTCCGCGCGACGAGGCGACCAGCTGAGCAGTATCAACAGGCGACGCAGGAATAGGACTAGAACCAGCGCGGTAAATGCATGAATCAACAGATTGGTGGTTTTAAATGTCGAGGCATCCAGACCACCACGCCAGTAGTCGAGTGCAAAACTAAGCATTGATAATGGTCGTGAACCATTGCCAGGCTGAAAGCTGTAGGCAGCATGCAACAACCCACTACCATCGAGCCGCTCGATATGTAGCGCAGTATTTTGTTCGATGTTCGCGCGATCATCAAAAATAAATCCGCCGCCCACACCTGGCGTGAAGCACAAAACGGCAAGCAGCGCCCCCAGCAAAGCAAGCCAAAGATTCGCTCTTTTAAACTTTTCCACGAGAGGATACCCACCCAAAAATAGCAAGACAGAAAAACCCAACCAAGGAAATTGAAAAGCACCCCGAAGACCTTCCAAACAGTCCCGACAACGCCCAGCCTGAAACAATTGAAATATAAATTTTAGAGAATAAACGCAGAAAATTGAAAATACACCACACTAATCACCAGCACAAACCGTTACCCGACGAGATTCAATCGCTTCACAGCAACCACCTATTCGAATTAAAAGTTTTTGCCACATCAACCAAAAAAGAAACCCGGCTTACGCCGGGTCTCTTTTCAATCACCTGAAAACTCGAGATTACTTCTTCTCAAGCGAGCAGGAGCCACTACCCGGATCACACTTGGTCTTCGCGAGCAGCGCCGTATTACCCTTGGTCTGCGGGGTGAACTCCACCGGCGTCGGGCTGTTGTAATCACCGGTAGTCAGCTTCGTCTTCGACGCGCTAGCGCAAGCGGTAGGGACATAAGTGGTCGAACTGCGGCCATCGGCAATGTCAGCCACAGCGGTATTGATGAACGCCTTGGCTTCGGCCTCGCAAGCGCCATTTGACGAACGCTGGGTGTAGTTACGGTACTGCGGCAACGCGATGGCGGCCAGGATGGCGATGATCGCAACCACGATCATCAGTTCGATCAGGGTAAAGCCTTGCTGCTTCTTCATGAGTACATCCCCTAGAGGTGTGAATTGTGAACATGGTTACAGGCGAATGCCTGCCCCGCATGGGGTTACAAAGCAGGTTACGTGCCAACTGGACCAACACCCCCTACTCCCCGCGACAATGATGGCAGCATCCATGAATAAGGGAAGCCCCTCGCCCTGAAATCCTGATCGACACCTCAAGATGCCCTTCAGTGTCACATTGTGACCAATCTTTGCGCACCCGACTCCTCGCCACTTATCCACAAAGACGTGACACCGATCGTCAAAGTCTTCACTAAAGGGTGTGCCGAACGGCAATCGAACCGCTACCATGCAAACTGGTGTCCGGGCTGGGGAAGCTTGGACGGGGAGAAAAAAGTGGCCGTTACCCGCAACGCAATCAAGAACGATACGGCTGGGCGCAGCACCAGCCAGATGCTGCCGTTTGTCTGGGAGGGAACGGACAAGCGTGGCGTCAAGATGAAAGGTGAGCAGGACGCAAAGAACATCAATGTTCTAAAGGCGGAGCTACGCCGCTTAGGGATCACGCCCACGGTCGTCAAGCCCAAGTCTAAGCCGCTCTTCGGCGCTGCAGGCAAGCCCATCAAACCCAAAGATATTGCCTTCTTCAGTCGCCAGATGGCGACGATGATGCGGTCCGGCGTGCCTATCGTGACTTCGCTGGAAATCATCGGCAGCGGGCACAAGAACCCGCGCATGGCAAAGATGGTCGGCCAGATCCGAACCGACCTGGAAGGCGGCTCTTCACTCTATGAGGCAATCAGCAAGCATCCGGTGCAGTTTGATGAGCTGTACCGGAACCTGGTGCGCGCCGGTGAAGGCGCAGGCGTACTTGAAACTGTGCTTGAGACCATCGCCAACTACCAGGAAAACCTGGAGTCATTGAAGGGCAAGATCAAGAAGGCCCTGTTCTACCCGGCGATGACCATCGCCGTCGCACTGCTTGTCAGCTCAATTCTGTTGATATGGGTCGTGCCCCAGTTCGAGGAAGTATTCAAGGGCTTCGGTGCCGATCTGCCATTCTTCACCCAGATGATCGTGGCCGCCTCGCGCTTCATGGTGGGATGGTGGTGGCTGATCCTGCTTGTCGCCGCGGGCTCCGTGGCCGGCTTCATATTCGCGTACAAGCGATCGCTCCCCTTGCAGCATACGATGGACAAGCTGGTGCTCAAGGTCCCAGTCATCGGCCAGATCCTGCATAACAGCGCCATCGCCCGCTTCGCCCGCACTACCGCTGTGACCTTCAAGGCCGGTGTGCCCTTGGTCGAAGCGCTGGACATTGTTGCCGGCGCAACTGGCAGCAGCGTCTACGAGAAGGCCGTGCTGCACATGCGTGACGACGTTGCGGTCGGCTACCCGGTGAACATGGCAATGAAGCAGGTCAACCTGTTCCCGCACATGGTGGTGCAGATGACCGCCATCGGCGAAGAAGCCGGTGCGCTGGACACGATGCTGTTCAAGGTGGCCGAGTACTTCGAGCAGGAAGTGAACAATGCCGTTGACGCATTGAGCAGCCTGATCGAGCCAATGATCATGGTGTTCATCGGCGTTGTCGTAGGCGGCATGGTCATTGGCATGTACCTGCCGATCTTCAAGCTGGCCTCGATTGTTGGATAATTAGCGCATGGCATTTCTCGACCAGCATCCCGGTTTCGGCTACCCAGCCGCGGCCGGACTGGGACTGCTGATCGGCAGCTTCCTCAACGTGGTGATCCTGCGCTTGCCCAAGCGCATGGAGTGGCAGTGGAAACGCGATGCGCGCGAAATCCTGGAGCTGCCCGATATCTATGAGCCGCCGCCGCCGGGCATCGTGGTGGAGCCTTCGCACTGCCCGCATTGCAAGCACAAGCTGAGCTGGTACGAGAACATCCCACTGTTCAGCTGGCTGATCCAGCGCGGCAAGTGCCGCCATTGCCAGGCGCCCATTTCCATCCAGTACCCGATCGTGGAGCTGGTTACCAGCTTGATGGTGCTGGCCAGCGTCTGGCAGTTCGGGTTTGGTTGGCAGGGCTTTGGCGCCATCGTGCTGAGTTGCTTCCTGGTGGCACTGTCTGGCATCGATCTACGCACCCAGTTGCTACCCGACCAGCTCACCCTGCCACTGATGTGGCTGGGCTTGATCGGCAGTATGGACAACCTGTACATGCCAGCCAAGCCAGCACTGATAGGCGCGGCGGTCGGCTATCTGTCGCTATGGACGGTGTGGTGGCTGTTCAAGCAGATCACCGGCAAGGAAGGCATGGGCCACGGTGACTTCAAGCTGCTGGCAGCACTGGGGGCTTGGTGTGGGCTCAAGGGCATCCTGCCGATCATCCTGCTGTCCTCACTGGTCGGCGCCATCATCGGCTCGATCTGGCTGTATTCCCGCGGCCGCGACCGTGCGACGCCCATTCCGTTTGGCCCCTACCTGGCCATCGCCGGCTGGCTGGTCTTCATGTGGGGTGACCAGATGATAGGCGGTTACATGCGTCTGTCAGGGCTACAGCCATAAGGCAGCACAAGCGACAATGGCCCTTCAAGGGCCATTGTTGTTTTGGAGTCATTGCATGAGCAGCTTCATCGTCGGACTGACCGGCGGCATCGCATCGGGCAAGAGTGAAGTCAGCAGGCGCTTCGAAGTGCTGGGCATTACCGTGGCTGATGCGGATATCGCAGCGCGCGAGGTCGTAGCTGTCGGCAGCCCTGGACTTTCTGCGATTGCAGAGTTGTTTGGCACCGAGGTTCTGCTGGAGGACGGCAGTTTGGATCGGGCTTGGTTGCGTCAGCGTGTGTTCGCCAACCTGGAGGAGCGCCGGGCGCTGGAAGCGATTACGCATCCGGCTATTCGTGCGCGGGTGCGCGCGGTTTGTGAAGCGGCAGACAGTCCTTATGCGATTGCGGCGATTCCATTGCTGACCGAGGTTGGCGGGCGAGCCAGCTATCCGTGGCTGCAGCGCATTCTGGTGGTGGATGCCCCAGAGGACGTGCAACTTGCGCGCCTGCTCAGCCGCGACAACATCGACGCAGCCTTGGCCGAGCGCATGATCCAGGCACAGGCCAGCCGTGCGCAGCGCTTGGCGTTGGCCGACGATGTGATCGTCAATGATGGCCATCCTGACGCCCTGCAGGCACATATCGACGCGCTGAATGCATGCTATCGGGAGCTTGCCAAGGCAGGGCGGTGATTCAAGGCATCCATGGAGAGCCTCGCTCGCCCCGCGTCACTGATACTGTTCACTTCAGCAACGCCGCGTTATCGACATCCAGAGCGGTCAATGCAGCGGCCCGCTGCCTGCATGTGGGAGCGGCGTAAGCTGCGAAGCTAGCGCAGTCCAAACATCTTCCTCTGATGATGTCCTTGCTTCGTGGCTTACGCCGCTACCACAAAAACTCAACGCCAGTGGCCTGACATCGGTTTCCGGGTGACTCCAATGCTGAAGTGAACAGCATTGCGCCCCGCGCCCCAGCCCTTTCATTCGAGCAGCAGCGAACCAGCGGTTCGCCCCTCCACCAGCTGAAGAGGGGCCGACATCTCTGCAATCCCCCTGATCAGGTTTGTTCAGGCGAAAACGTCAGCGTCGCAATCACACCACGCTCCTGGCCCGGGCGGATATCCACCTGCCAGCCGTATAGCGCACAAAGTCGGCTGACGATCGACAAGCCAATCCCGCCGCCCTGCGAATGCCCTGCATGGGTGCCGCGATAGCCGCGCTGGAACAAGCTGGCAGCATCTTTCTCGCTCAAGCCAGGTCCGTTGTCGATCACTTCCACCGCGTTGCTGCCGACCCGCACCAGCACCCTGCCTTCCTGCGAATACTTGACTGCGTTGCCAATCAGATTACCCAGCGCCACTGATAGTGCCGACTCCGGCGCGTCGATCACCAGCTCGCGCGAGCCTTCCAGCGCCAGCTCCAGCGGCTTGCCACCGAGCTGGGCACGGTGCGATTCCAGCAACTGCTCGGCGACCCGGGCTACGTTGCTGCTGCCTTGTGCGCGTTCATTGCGCGACAACAGCAGCAGCGAGCCGATCAAATCACTGCATTGCTGCTCCGCGCGCTGGATGCGCTGCAGACGTTGCAGCACTTTTTCATCAAGATTGGGGCGCGCCAACAGCAGCTCGGTAGCCCCGCGAATCACTGCCAGCGGCGTACGCAGCTCATGACTCACGTCGGCATTGAACTCACGGTCGCGCTGAACAACTTCGGTCAGACGTGCCGAATAATCATCAAGCGCCTCGGCCAGCTGGCCTACCTCATCATCGGGAAAGCGCGGCGCGAGCGGTTCGGGATGGGTGTTACCACCGCGATAGGCGCGCAGGCGGGCCGCCAGGTCGGACACAGGTCGCATCACCCGTGAGGCAGACCACCAACCCAACACCCAGGAAAGCAGACTGAATACAATGACCGAGAAGAACAGCGCACGCTTGAGCTGCTGCTCGCCTCGGATACTTTCGGTCATGTCGTAAGCAAGGAAGAACCACGCATCATCCGCCTTACGAACTGCCAATCTGTAGGCAAACGGCACCCCCGTATCGTCAATGCCACTGACGTTGTGGTTGCCGTTTGGGAGCGCCGCCCATTCCGGACGCTCCTCGCGCACCCGCTCGAACTTATCCTTGGGATAAAAGTATCCTCGGATCTGCAGCACAGGGAATTCAGGATTGCGGGTCGGATCAACGTAATAACGTCGCGCGTACTCGTCGATGTTGCGATTCATCACATCTTCGACGAGCTGATTCTCCACGCGCATCCGCGCCCAGTTCGTGGCAAACGCAAACAGTGCCGTCAGGCAAAAGCCCAGCAGCACAAACGAGACGATGATACGGCTGCGCAGGCGGCGACGGTAACGCCCCCGCTTGCTAACCCGCTCAGGCAATGCAGATTCAGGCATCGGGTGCGGAGATACGGTAACCAATGCCGTGACGGGTCTGGATCATCGGCACTTCAAAGGGCTTGTCCACCACGGCGCGCAGGCCATGGATATGCACGCGCAACGAATCCGAATCCGGCAGTTCTTCACCCCAGACGCGGGTTTCCAGCTCCTGCCGGGTAACCACCGCCGGTGACGCCTCCATCAAGGCCTGCAGGATCTTCAACGCAGTCGGGTTGAGCTGCAGCAGCTTGCCCTGGCGACGCACTTCCAGCGTGTCCAGGTTGTACTCCAGATCCCCCACTTCCAGCACGCGGGTGTGCGCGCCCTTGCCGCGCCGCGACAACGCGTTGAGCCGCACTTCCACTTCCTGCAACGCGAACGGCTTGATCAGGTAGTCATCTGCACCGGAATCGAAGCCGGCCAGCTTGTTGTCCAGCGAATCGCGTGCGGTAAGCATCAACACCGGCGTCTGCTTGCGCGCATCGTTGCGCAGCTTACGGCAGACCTCGATGCCATCCATGCCCGGCAGGTTGAGATCCAGCACGATCGCGTCGAACTCATGCACGACCGCCAGGTGCAGGCCGGTCACGCCATCGGCAGCGAAGTCGACCGTATGCCCACGATCTTCAAGATAGTCACCAAGGTTGGCGGCGATGTCGCTGTTGTCTTCGATTACAAGAATGCGCACGTGTGCGGTTACCTTCGTATTTGAAAATAGCAAGCGGGCCTGGCCCGTTCGCAAATAATTACACCACAGGCCTTGTTAATACCGCCCTATCGGCAGAGTTAGCAAGAGGCGCCATGCATCATTCATTGCGTTTGATGAGCTTTCCATCTTGCGCTCGGCGAAGATTTTGCTCCGACTCCCGTCGCATGCGATTACGTTCTGCAACGGTAAGACATTGCGTAGTTGACATGTTTGAGCCGACCATCTTTTCCCGCCTACAGACCAAACGGCTCTCTTCGCGAGCCTTGGTCAATATCCCGTTGACCAACTCCTGATCGTTGAACACTGCAACTCTCTTCTCCGGCGGCAACGCATCAGCCGCGCCATCACCTATCACCTGCGACATACGCTCCAACGCTTCCATCACACGACCGCGATCAGCCAACGATATTTCGCTGTACACATCACCTTGCAGGTCTGCCCGCACCTTCTGCTGCTGTACCTGGAACGGAATGGATGCTTGCAGAGGCCGGTCAGCCGGCTTTGCCGTAGCAGCGAAGGGGGCCAAGAGCACAAGCAACAGCAGACTACGCACCATAGCAAACCCTCTCCTTAGGAATTGGCTCACTCTAGCGCTGTGCGGGGATCACAACAACAGGGGAAACCCAGACAAAAACAAGGCCCTGACGAAAACCGCCAGGGCCTTAAAAATTCCCGATCACCGGACCCACTGAGGAGGGCTGGGTACAGTGGAAACAGGCTAGGGCCAGCCGGATTAAAGGCTTGTTAAAACCATGCAAAGAAATCGCATCCCGGCTTCAGCGCTTGAGGCTGGTCACGTATTCGATCATGCGCCCGGCGATATCGTCCCCTGAGACCCCCTCGATCCCCTCCAGCCCCGGGGTGGAATTGACCTCCAGCACCAAAGGCCCACGCTTGGAGCGGATCAGGTCGACACCGGCGATGCCAAGCCCCAGCGCCTTGGCCGAGCGGATCGCCACCTGCTGCTCGGCCTTGCTGCACACCACCCGTTCGGCAACGCCGCCGGCGTGAAGATTGGAGCGGAAGTCCCCTTCCTGCGCCTGCCTGCGCATGGTCGCCACCACCTGATCGCCCACCACCAGACAGCGCAGATCCGCGCCCTGGGCCTCGGCGATGAACTCCTGCACCAGGAAGTTGGCGTACAACCCACGCAGGGCCTCGACGGTGCCCTTGGAGGCACTGAGCTTCTCGGTGAGGATCACTCCCCTGCCCTGCGTGCCCTCGCTCAGCTTCACCACATGCGGCGGGGGCCCCAGCATCGACAGCAGGTCGTCGGTATCGTCGGGATTGTCGCCGAACACGGTAACCGGCATGTCGATGCCCTTGGCCGCCAGCAGCTGGTGTGCACGCAGCTTGTCGCGCGCGCGCAGGATCGCATCGGACGGATTTGGGGTACGTGCTCCCATCATTTCGAACTGGCGTAGCACCGCCGTGCCGTAGCGGGTGATCGAGGCACCGATACGCGGGATCACCGCGTCTATCCCGGTCAGCGCCTTGCCCTTGTAGTGCATGCCGAAGCCACTGGAGGTAATGCGCATATAGCAGCGCAGCGGGTCAAGAATGCGCACGGTATGGCCACGTGTGCGCGCAGCCTCGACCAGTCGACGGGTCGAGTAGAGCTTGGTGTTACGGGAAAGAATGGCCAGTTTCATCGCGGCGGGAGTGGTCGGTAGGCGCGCAGCATATCGCGGCACTACCGTATCCGGATGATCTGAATCATGGAGTTCGTGCCGGCCGTTATGGCCGTGTGAGCCGGCCTGCTGCCGTACCCCGATCAAACCCATCATCTGCCTGGATCTGGACCTGGAGCGGGCGAAGGGAATCGAACCCTCGTCAGTAGCTTGGGAAGCTACGGCTCTACCATTGAGCTACGCCCGCTTTGGCGAGGGTGAAGTCTATGCGTGACGCTGGGACAAAGCAACGGCCGGCGCCGAGTACTCCGCGCAGCGGGAAACGGCAGCTGAGCACAGTTTTTGCAGCCAGACCCGGCCGTTGGACGACCGTGTAAGTAACTGTTATGCAAACACTTGATGCATCCCGCCGTGCAAACAAAAGAGGCGATGCCGCAAATGCGGCACCGCCTCCCACACACAACGTGGTAATCCGTTCCTACTACAGGAACTTAGAAGCTGCCGCCAAAGCTGGCGAACACCGTCGCATCACGCGCGGACTTCTGCATCGTGGTGGTGCTCAGGCCGATATTGCTTTCCAGACCGAACAGGTTCAAACGTGCACCGAGCACTGCGGTGGCGTAATTGCGATCGAACTCCAATCCCGGCACCTTGTACATGCCGACGTCAGCCATGGTCTGCAACCAGGCGCCGGCCTGCTTGCCGTCTTCGAACTCATGGTCGTAGGTGACCTGCACATACGGCTTCACGTTGCCGCCATCGAAGCGGGCCTGCCAGCCTATGCGGCCGACAGTCGAATCCAGGTCCTGGTCGCCATAGCCAAACGCGGTGGCGCTGGTATTGCTTTCAACGTAACCGTCCAGTTTTACCTTCTGCCAGACCACAGCCGCCACCGGACCGTGACGGAAGCCACCCGCCTGGCCGAACTCGTAGCCTGCGTTGATCGCTGCGGTCAGGTTGCTGCCATCCGGCGAGCCCTTGTGCTCACGGGTAGCCGGGCCGAGCTGCACCTTGCGGGTAACGTCGTAGCCCAGCCAGCTGTAGCTCACCTGGCCATTGACCCAGGCGCGCTCGCCGTACCAGCCTGCGAACAGGCCCAAGGTGGTGTCGTCCTGGGTGAAGTCACCCTTGCTGTTGCCGAAATCGGCGCTCATGCGGCCATAACCAGCGAAGCCGCCCAGCACCATGCCATCACGCGCCCAATCGACGCCGAACAGGCCCGCAGGCGCCATGCCGTCATATAGATCGGCATGGTCGTAGCGCTGCATGTCACCACGCACGTTGCCCCACCAGCTCAGGCCATCGGCCGGACGCGAACCCAGATGTGCGCCAACCTGATCGGCACGTGCACGACCAGTGGTCTGCGCCGAATGGCTCAGGATCTGCTGCAGCCGCGGTGCTTCCAGCACCGAGATGGCGTACTGGCCGAGGATCTGATGGGCCGCCGTGGTCGGATGCACACCATCAGCAAACACGTAAGTGTTGTTGGCATTCGGCGCAACCAAGGTCAGCGGCGAGCAGGTCAACGACGAGGCCGAGGTGCAGGCCATATTGCTGACGTTGGTGAAACCGTAGGCACCCGGGTTGGCGACGATTTCCTGCAGGATGGTGAAGGTGTCCACCGGAATCACCTGCAGGCCGGCCTGTTTCAGGCCACCAAACAAGGCGTTGTTGTAGGTCTTGGCCAGCGCGGTACCCTGCGCCATGCCAACCGCACCACCAGCGCGTGAGGCCGGGGTCAAACCGATATCCGGCAGGGTCGGGACCATTACGTATTGGGCACCGGCGCCCTTCAGCGTGCCGACAATGCCGATCTGGTCAGTCACCGCCGCGCCGATGATGGCCTGCGCCTGCGCTGGCGCCGCCTGCACCGCAAACAGATCGTTCGCACCGCCCCACACCGTGTACAGCGCGTTGGCATCAGCCTTGCCGCCGTTGGCTGCCAGATACTTGGTCAGCTGGGTTTTCATCGACGGTGTTGCACCCAATGCACCCACCGTGTCCACACCCACGCGTGCACCGCCAACAGCGTAGTTGTCGCCGGTCTGGCCGTTGCCGTTGGGGCTGGCATTGGTACCGTACTGGTCAGCGATATAGTCCGCCCACACCCAGCCCGGGTTGGTGGTAAAGCGACCCACCAACGAGGCATTCGGATCCAGCTTCACCAGCACAGGACGGAAATAACCGGTATCGGTCAGGCTGTCACCGAAGAACACCGTCTTGGAGTACGGCGACTGCGCCATGGCCGGCACTGCGGCCAAGGCAATGGCGACAGCCACGGCAGCACGCAGCGGGCGAAGGGAAAGAGACATGTTGAACTCCTGGGTGGGGGAAAGCGGACAGACATACGCCGCCGCACGTTGTTATGTTTTCATTACTGCGCAAGACACACACGCTGCGCCGCCGCAAACTGTCTGGCGGCTGGGCTTTTGTGGCCGCGCTGGCGAGAATGGCGGCATGAACATCCATCTGAATGGCGAACCCCGCCAGCTGCAGCCCACCGTAACCCTGATAGACCTGCTGGCCGCCGAAGGGCTGGCCGAACGCCGCGTGGCGGTCGAGGTCAACGGCGACATCATCCCGCGCAGCCAACATGCGAGCCACCAGTTGCAGGACGGCGACGTGGTGGAAATCGTGCACGCACTGGGCGGTGGCTGACGAGCACCGGTAGTGCCGAGCCATGCTCGGCAGGGGCTTCCCCAGCGATGCACGTAGGAGCGGCGTAAGCCGCGAAGCTGACAATCCACAAAGGGCACAAAAGCCAACCCCTCCCCAGCCCCCCCCCTTGCCTGCGGCAAAGGGAGGGAGCAACAGCAGCCAGCTGCCGGCTCCACCTGTAGAGCGCAACCATGCTGCGCTGGGGCATTACCGGTGACGCCCTTTGCCGAGCATGGCCCGGCACTACATTATGGAAAGCCCTTGCCGAGCATGGCTCGGCACTACAGGTCGGCGGGATGGGTGATAATTCGGGCATGAATGCAAATGTCCCCAACGATTCGCTGGTCATCGCCGGCAAAACCTATTCATCCCGACTGCTGACCGGCACCGGCAAGTTCAAGGATCTGGAAGAAACCCGCCTGGCTACCGAAGCCGCTGGCGCCCAGATCGTCACAGTGGCCATCCGCCGCACCAACATCGGCCAGAACCCGGGCGAGCCCAACCTGCTCGACGTGCTGCCGCCGGACCGCTACGCGATCCTGCCCAATACCGCCGGCTGCTATACCGCCGAAGACGCGGTGCGCACCTGCCGCCTGGCCCGTGAGCTGCTGGACGGCCACAACCTGACCAAGCTCGAAGTGCTGGGCGACCAGAAAACCCTGTACCCGGATGTGATGGCTACCCTCAAGGCCGCCGAACAGCTGGTCAAGGACGGCTTCGACGTCATGGTCTACACCTCCGATGACCCGATCCTGGCCAAGCGCCTGGAGGATATCGGCTGCGCCGCGGTGATGCCGCTGGCCGCGCCAATTGGTTCGGGGCTTGGCATCCAGAACAAGTACAACCTGATCGAGATCATCGAGAACGCCAAGGTGCCGATCATCGTCGATGCCGGCGTCGGCACCGCTTCGGACGCAGCCATCGCGATGGAACTGGGCTGCGACGGCGTGTTGATGAACACCGCCATTGCCGGCGCCCGCAACCCGGTGTTGATGGCCAGTGCCATGCGCAAGGCCGTGGAAGCCGGCCGCGAGGCCTTCCTCGCTGGCCGCATCCCGCGCAAGCGCTATGCCAGCGCCTCCTCCCCCGTTGATGGGCTGATCGGCTGATGACCAATCCTTTTGACAGCGCGGGCTCCAAGGCACCGCCCAAGCCCTTCACCGTGACCGAAGGCCGCCGCGAAATCCGCAGTTTCGTGCTGCGCCAGGGCCGCTTCACCCCGGCCCAGCAGCGCGCCTTCGACGACCGCTGGCCGCGCTTCGGCATCGACTTCAATGGCGAGCCGCGCGACCTGGACGCCACCTTTGGCCGCAATGCGCCCAAGGTGATGGAGATTGGCTTCGGCAACGGCGCCGCGCTGCGCTACGCCGCCCAGTTCGACACCTCCAAGGATTACATCGGCATCGAGGTGCACGCACCGGGCGTAGGCCGCCTGCTTAATGCGCTGGCCGATGACAATGCCGACAACGTCAAGCTCTACCACCATGACGCCGTGGAAGTGCTGGAGAAGGAAATCGCCGACGGCGCGCTGGACGAGATCCGCATCTACTTCCCCGATCCCTGGCACAAGAAGCGCCACAACAAGCGCCGTCTGGTGCAGCCGGGCTTCGCCGAGTTGCTGGTGCGCAAGCTGCGCGTTGGCGGCCGTCTGCATTGCGCCACCGACTGGGAAGACTATGCCGAGCAGATGTGGGACGTGCTCGACGCCACACCTGGTCTGGTCAACCGTGCCGGCCCGCGTGGCGCGGTACCGCGTCCGGACTGGCGTCCGCAGACCCACTTCGAGACCCGCGGGCAGAAACTCGGCCATGGTGTCTGGGATCTGTTGTATGACAAGCCCGGCACGACGGACGCCGGCTGAGCGATGAGGGCGCAATGACAGCTGCACGCCTCCATGAGACAACCATCAACGCTGCCAGCGCAGCGTTGATGGCAGAGTGCACTGTCATTTCGTTCCAACTCTTCTCCTTGAAGTCAATGCCCTGATGGATACCGCGCTGACGCTCACCACCGATATGAAGCTCGTACTCGGGCTGGTGGGCTTCACGATGGCGATGTTCCTGTTCGAGCGCATCCGCGCCGACGTGGTGGCGCTGGTGGTGATGGTGGTGCTGGGCGTCACCGGCCTGATTGCCCCGGAAGAAATCTTCGGCGGCTTCTCCGGTAACGCGGTGATGAGCATCATCGCCACCACCATTCTCGGCGCCGGCCTGGACCGTACCGGCGCGCTGAACCGGCTCGCTGGTTGGTTGCTGCGGCGTTCGCATGGGCTGGAACAACGACTGTTGCTGCTGACCAGTGCAACCGCCGGCTTGAACTCCTCGTTCATGCAGAACCCGTCGGTGATGGCCCTGTACCTGCCAGTGGCCTCGCGTCTGGCTTCGCGTACCGCACTCACGTTGAAGCGCCAGCTGCTGCCGATTTCCGCAGCCATCGTGATGGGCGGGGCGCTGACCATGGTCGGCAACTCGCCGCTGATCCTGCTCAACGACTTGTTGATGTCGGCCAACAACAACCTGCCCTCAGGCACCGCCACCATCGAACCGCTGCGCATGTTCGCGCCGCTGCCGATTGGTGTCGCCCTGCTGATCGCCTCGCTGCTCTACTTCCGCTTCTATGGCAGCCGCAAACTGCAGGAAGAAGAAACCGAAAGCGAAGACGGCCAGGCCCCTGCGCGCACCGAGAGCTATTTCGCCAAGGCCTACGGCATTGAAGGCGATGTCTTCGAACTGCTGGTCACCGCCGAAAGCCCGCTGGTCGGGATGACCGTGGGCGAGGCCGAGAACCTGTTCGATGCCCCCTTGTTCCTTGCGCTGAAAACCGGCGATGACACGCGCCTGTCGCCACCGGCCGACATGCGCATCTGGGTGGGTAGTGCGCTGGGCGTAATGGGCCCGCGCCAGCAGGTATCCGATTTCGCACAGAACCAGTTCCTGCGTCTGTCCTCAAGGCTGAAGCAACTGGGCGACCTGTTCAACCCGGCCCGCGCTGGCATCTCCGAGGCAGTCATTCCGCCCACCTCGAAGATCATCGGCAAGACCGCTGGCGAGCTGCGCCTGCGCAAGGAACGCGGCATCAGCCTGCTGGCGATCAACCGCGACAAGCAGGTAATCCGAGAGGACGTGCGCAATACCCCGCTGCGTGCCGGCGACATGCTGGTCTTCCACAGCATCTGGCAGGACCTGGCCACCGCAGCTGAGAGCCGCGACTTCGTGGTGGTCACCGACTACCCCAAGGGCGAGCAGCGCCCGCACAAATTCAAGATCGCCATGGCGATCTTCGCGCTGACCATCATCATCGCGCTCACCTCGCACCTGCCGGTGGCCTTGACCCTGCTCACCGGCGTGGCCGGCATGCTGCTGACCGGCGTGTTGCGCATGGACGAGGCCTATGCGGCGATCAACTGGAAAACCATCTTCATGATGGCCGGCCTGATCCCGCTGGGCTGGGCGATGGACAGCAGTGGCGCGGCGGCCTGGATCGCCGGTCACACCATCGACAAGCTGCCCGCAGGCATTCCCGTGTGGGCGCTGGAGATCGCCTTGGCGTTGTTGACCACCGCATTCTCGCTGGTGATCAGCCATGTTGGCGCGACCATCGTAATGGTGCCGATTGCAGTCAACCTGGCGCTGGCTGCGGGCGGCAATCCCACCGCGTTCGCGTTGATCGTGGCCTTGTCGGCGTCCAACAACCTGATGACCGCGTCCAACCCGGTGATCTCGATGGCAATGGGCCCGGCAAAATACACCCCGCGAGAAATGTGGCGGGTCGGTGGACCTCTGTCACTGCTGTACACCGTGATCGTGGTGATCATGATCAACATCATGTTCTGAGATACGATCACTGCCCTGTTTGACCCGGAAAAGGAGATCGCAATGAAACGGATGGCATTGGGAACACTGGGTTTTCTGGCTATGTTCAGCGCCACTGCCGAGCAGCGCATACCTCCGCAGGCACATTGCATCGATGCACGCCAGATCAGCGGTGCTGAAGACATCAGCTCCAACACGCTCGCAGTGCGGTTGAAGGATGGGCAGCGTTTCAAGGTACAACTCGTACAGGACTGCCCTGCGCCGGAAAGCCGGCTGTCGGTGCGCGGTAGCAAGGAAGGCTGGCTATGTGCAGAACCGGGCGAAAGTCTGGTCATCGGCGACGCACAATGCCCGATCAGCACCATCGAGCCGCTGGATACCCGCAGCTACGCCGACCTGCTACGCCAGCGCGACAGCCAGGTGGCCACCATGGCCCCCCTGCAGGTCAAGGCCGCAAGCGCGCCCCGCTCGCGCGGCTTTCGTGGCACAGCCGATTATTGCGTTGGCATTGACGCCGTCCGCCGTTGGAGCGAGGGCCCGCAGGGGATCACCGTCGAAGTTTCACCCAACCGCGCCGCTGGCAATCGCTTCTATCGCATTGAGGTCGCCAGCAGCTGCCCGGCACTGGCCAACGCGCAGACGATGACCCTGGTCTCCGGAATGGGCATCGGGATGGTCTGCGGCCACCCTGGCGACAGGATGGCGTTGGCCCGCCCGGAGCGCGAGCTGATCCGGCCCGGCGATCGTGCAAACTTCAGCGGCCGCTACGACTGCCAGATCAGCCGCGTCTATCCGGTGCTGGACAAGAACGGGAGCTGAGCCTGCAGCGCTCAGCCCAGCAACACCTTGCCATCGCCGACAGATACCGGCACCGCGCGCAACGAGTCGCCTTTGCACGGACCCGCGACGCAGATGCCGCCTTCCAGCTCGAATGAAGCACCATGCACAGCGCAGACCAAGTGCCCTTCACGGCTCTTGAGGAACTGGCCCGGTGCCCAATCCAGCGCGCGCCCGGCGTGCGGGCAGATGTTCAACCACGCCCGCACCGCATCGCCATCGCGGTACAACACCAAGGTCTCGGCATCGCCATCAACCACCGCCACCACTGCATGAAAGCCTTGATCAGGCACGGCCGCCAGCGGGCAAAGTTCGATTCTGGAAGCGATGGCGCTGGACATTGGAACACCGATACAAGTCAGACCCTCATTGTCGCATGGGCGACCAAGGCTAGAACGAAGCTGACTCGCGGCACTGTCGCACCCCCTATTCAGACACCAATTAACGACAACTTCACGCAATTGGCCCAATCGCCCCTGATACTCCACAGCAGACTCAACGTCATAGAGCTTTCATGAACATCCGCTACGTCCAATTCGCCAAGCTGCGCAACCTGTTCGAGCCGCGCAAACCGCGCAACCCGTTGGTGCGCATTGCCTTGGGCCTGCTCGGCATTGCAATTCTTGCGGTGCTGGTGGTCGGCGGCGTGTTCATTGGCGCAGCCATGATCCTGGGTGGCATTGCCTGGAAGCTGTTTGCATCGCGCAAGGCCCGCGCCGTGCGCAAGGCCGATCCAACCGTGGTCGACGCCGAATACCGCGTAGTGCGCAAGGCCGCCCTGCCGCAGCCGCGCTAAAGCTTTTGTGTAGTGCCGAGCGATGCTCGGCAAGGGCCTTACCGGTGCCTTCAAACTGTAGGAGCGGCGTGAGCCGCGAAACCGGCATATTTGAAACTGCCGGCATGGCGGCGATCTGATCGACCATCTGCTTCGCGGCTCACGCCGCTCCTACAAAGAAGCTCTCCCGGCGCCGGTCAAGTTGTGGGAGCGGCATAAGCCGCGAAGCCAGCACACTTGAAACTCCCGGCATACCCGCAATCTGATCGACCATCTGCTTCGCGGCTTATGCCGCCCCCACAAACAGGCACTTCAACACAGCGTTTCTGCGCAACAGAAAGCGCTTTTGTCCGCTAGACTTTTGCGTCGATTCACCTGGACGCAACCATGACCGACCTGATTCCCGCCCTGCCCCAGCCCCGCATCCCGGTCGCCGGTGGCGGTACGTTTCCGGTGCACCGCATCTACTGTGTGGGCCGCAACTTTGCCGACCATGCACGCGAGATGGGCGCTGCCGCGCCAGCCTCGGCCAGCGAACGCGGCCAGCCGATGTTCTTCATGAAGCCCGCCGATGCCATCGTGGTCGGCGATGCGGCGATCCCCTATCCGTCTGCCACCTCCGACCTGCACCATGAAGTTGAACTGGTCGTGGCGCTGGGCAAGGATGCGCCAGCCGGTGTGCTGGCCGTAGATCAGGCGATGGACCTGGTACTGGCCTACGGCGTCGGCCTGGACTTGACCCGCCGCGACCTGCAGGCAGCCGCGAAGGCCAAGGGCGGCCCCTGGGATATCGCCAAGGGTTTCGACCATTCCGCACCGGTCAGCAGCCTGGTGTTGGCATCCGAAGTCGGTGATCTGGCGCCGCTGGAGCTCTCGTTGGAAATCAACGGCGAACTGCGCCAGAAGGCCACGCTGGACCAGATGATCTGGAATGTCGCCGACATCCTGCACGAGCTGTCCAAGCTCTATGCACTGCGTGCCGGCGACCTGATCTTCATGGGCACCCCGGCCGGTGTAGCCGCACTGCAGCCCGGCGACCGATTCAGCGCACGCCTAGGCAAAATCGCACATCGCGACGGTTTGATCGCCTGATGACATCCACTGGAGTAGTCTGCGCCAGCTCCCTTTCATGCATACCTAGGAGAAACACATGGGAATGATCAGCGAATTCAAGGAATTTGCGATGCGCGGCAACGTCATCGACCTCGCGGTCGGTGTCGTCATTGGCGGCGCGTTCGGCAAAATCGTCACCTCGTTGGTGGACAAGGTGATCATGCCGCCGATCGGCATGCTGGTCGGCAATGTCGATTTCTCCAGCCTCGCCTGGACCCTGGCACCGGCCAAGATGGGCGCCGATGGCAAGGAAATCCCGGCCGTGGTGCTGGGCTATGGCGACTTCATCAATACGCTGATCCAGTTCATCATCGTTGCCTTCGCGATCTTCATGCTGGTCAAGGTGGTCAACCGCCTGTCGCGCAAGAAGGAAGAGGCACCGGCCGCTGCGCCGGAGCCGACCGAAGAAGTGCTGCTGCTGCGCGAAATCCGCGACAGTCTCAACAAGCGCTGATCGATCAACCTGTTTGCCAACAACGGCCGGGGTTCCCGGCCGTTGCCGTTTGCAGCAATCAGAAGGTCATTGTCATGGATACCTGCGGGCTGGCGTAGGACGCGCTGTTGCGCCCACCCGGCAGCGACGCCTGCACACCGAACAACACACCGACCTGGTCGTTGATGATGTATTCCACTGCTGGCGCAATACTGAAGGCGCGGCTGCGTGAGTCATTCTGATGCAGCGCCTTCCGCGGACCCGATGCGTCGGCCACGCTGCCCTGAAGCACGTTGCCCGATTGCGTGCTGGCAGTCAGATCCAGGGCCAACACCCAACTGCGGTTGATGCTGTACTCCAGCCCCAGCGCGCCACTGACCGCCGCACCGGCATTGAGCGTGCCGCGGAAACTCGGCTCGGTGCCATACACACTGCGCCCAACCACCGAAACACTGCCCGGCGACGGGCTCCAGCTGGTCTGCCAACGCCAACGCAGCGGCCGTCCATTCGGCATCCACAGCACCTGCTGTCCCAGCAACGACAAGCCGGTGCGATAGACGCCGCTGCCCTGCCCGTTGAGCGTGTTTTCACCCAGACGGTCATGCCGCCCCGTCGCCACCGATTGGCTCAGCATCGCCGCCAAGGTCATCTCGCCGGTCAATGCATCGCCAGCGCGCAACTGGTAGCGCAACCGAGCCGCGCTATCGCCAATGCGGTAGCCATCACTGTGCTGCGCGCCCTGCGCGGAGCGGCTGCCATTGAGCACCCACTCGCCGGTCAGCCGATCGGTGATACCTCCACTGAGCAACAGGCTCAGCAACTGGCTGCTGTCGTGCGCATCCAGCGTGTGGCGATTGCCGTGGTCGTCGTATACGCCACTGGTGCGGCTGTAGATCCAATACGGCTGAACAAAAAACTCGCTCTGCGGCATCGCTGCCGGGCCCGGAGTGAGCAACGGCCCGGTGAAACGCACGTCGTCCATGGAGCGCGTCTGTGCCAGTCCGATTACTGGCAGCGCCAGCATCAACAACGTCCCTGCCGTCCTGTGTCGCAATGTCATCAAGTGTTCCTGAGCAAACCACCAAACCGGTGGGGGTGCTCAGGCTCGCCTGTGATGCTGCATCGCAATACGAGAAAACCCCTTGGTTGCCCGTCATCGTTTTAGCCGCTCATATCGTCTAGCGGATGCGTACAAATGCAGCCAGAAGGGGAACCACTTAGCCAATACCAAGACTTCCACACATCCCAACCGGCACATTCCCCTACGCCAAACCACTGTTACCCTGACTCGACAAATCACCTTGGAATTGACTATGCGTCGCCGTGCTCTTTCCCTTGCCCTCCTCCTGCTGTGCACCTCGGCCGCTGCCAACGCAGCGCCCACCCATATTCCGCAGCAGGCGCTGACCAAGGCCGCCGAGCTGCGGGCACAGGCGCTGGCGGACAACACCGGCTGGCAGGTGGTGGAATCGCTGACCACCGAAGTTGGCCCGCGCATGGCTGGCAGCGAGGCCGACGCACGTGCGGTGGAATGGGCCAAGGCCAAGTTCAAGGAACTGGGCTTCGACAAGGTGTGGACCGAGCCGGTGACCTTCCCGAAATGGGAGCGCCGCAGCGAACACGCCTCGGTACTGGGCGCAAATCCGCAGCCGCTGACCATCACCGCCCTGGGCGGCAGCCCGGCCGGCACGGTGGAAGCCCAGATTGTGCGTTTCGAAGGTCTGGATGCATTGAAGGCGGCGCCGGAAGGCTCGTTGACCGGCAAGATCGCCTATGTCGACTTCACCATGACCCGCAAGCGGGATGGCGCTGACTATGGCATCGGTGGCAGTGTGCGCAGCCGTGGCCCGTCCGAAGCGATCCGCAAGGGCGCGGTCGGCTTCATCATGCGCTCGGCCGGCACCGATTCGCACCGCATGCCGCATACCGGCATCACCCGTTACGACGAAGGCCTGACCCCGGTGCCGTCGGCCGCACTCTCCGGCCCGGATGCCGACCAGCTCAATCGCCTGGTTGCGCGCGGCCCTACCCGCATTCGCATCGCGCTGGATTGCGGCTGGGATGGCAGCTACACCTCGCAGAACGTGATCGGTGAGATCACTGGACGCAGCCTGCCCAAGGAAGTGGTGGTGATCGGCGGTCACCTCGACTCCTGGGACCTGGGCACCGGTGCCATCGATGACGGCGCAGGGATCGGTATCACCATGGCCGCCGGCCATCTGATCGGCCAGCTCAAGCAAGCCCCCAAGCGCACCATCCGCGTCATCGCCTTCGCCAACGAGGAGCAGGGCCTGCACGGCGGCAAAGCATATGCAGCAGCGCGCGTGGCAGCTGGCGAAGTCGTGCAGCAGCACATCGCCGCCGAAAGCGACTTCGGCGCAGGCCGCATCTATGCCTTCAACACCGGCTCGGGCAATCCGGCGGAATCGCGTGAGGCTACCCGCCAGATCGGCGAGGCGCTGGCGCCACTGGGCATTGAATACCGCGCCAACCAAGGCGGCCCCGGCCCCGACGTAGGCCCGCTGGCCGCCAAGGGCGGTGCATGGGCATGGCTGGCGCAGGACGGAACCGACTATTTCGACCTGCACCACACCCCGGACGACACCTTGGACAAGATCGACCCGAAGGCCCTTGCCCAGAACGTGGCGGCCTACACCGTGTTTGCCTATCTGGCAGCGGAGTCTGAAGGCAGCTTCGGTAGCGAGGCCAAGGATGTGGTGCCGCCGCGGGAGTGATTGCCTGCCCGGTTGAACCAATAAAGGCGCCGCAAGGCGCCTTTATTGGTTTCGGTTTCTGTAGTGCCGAGCCATGCTCGGCAGGGGTTTTACCGGTAGAGCCACTGCCGAGCATGGCTCGGCACTACCTTGCGTTTCAGCGCTGCTTGCGGCTGTTCCAGCTGGCCAGAAATACCGCGGTGGCCGAGGCCACATTGAGGCTTTCCACCGCGCCACTGCCAGGAATCGACAGGCGCAGGTCGCAGCTCTGGGCGAAATCGCGGTCCATGCCTTCGCTCTCTGCACCCATCACGTACACCATACGGTCCGGCAGCTCGGTGGTGAAGACGTTGTCGCCATCGGCAACCAGGGTCGCAGCCAAACCAAAACCGGCATCACGCAGCTGCGCGACGGCCTGCGGCAAGGCCGGCAGGCGCACCAGCGGCACCGACTCGGCGCCGCCTTCCGCCACACGCGCGGCGGCGCCCGACAAGGCCAGCGTCGAGTCCGCCGGCAACAGGATTGCCTTGACCCCAAAGTGCGCAGCCGAGCGCAGGATCGCGCCGAAGTTGTGCGGGTTGCCCACGCCGTCCAGCCACAAGGCAAGTGCCGGACCGTCCTGCAACGATGCCAGCCAGGTAGCCAAGGGCAGCGGCTCCTGCTTCTGCACGTCAGCAACCAGGCCTTCGTGGTGGGTGGTGGCAGCCAGCTTGTTGAGATCGCCATCGCCGACCACGCGGTAACCCACGCGATTGGCCACACACCACTTCAGTACCGGCTGCAGGCGCGGGATCATGTCCTCGGCCAGATACAGCTTGCGCAGCGCCTGCGGGCGCTTGGCAAACATCGCCTGCACGGCATTGACGCCGTACAGACGCATCTCATCACCGCCGCGTACCGGGACACCGTCGCCTTCACGTGCGGCCGAGGGTGCAGCCGGAGTTGCGCGGGGTGGCCGCGAGGAAGGGCGACGGTTGTTCCAGGGGTTACTCACAGCGGTTCCTTTGGATTACTTGTTGCTACGCCAGAAATCGGCATTTTTGATGCCCAGTGCATCGGGGTCGAAGACCGGGTCCAGACCCAGCTTCTTCTGCCGCTCATAGTCGGTCAGTGCAAGCATGGCAGGCTTTTGCAGGATCAGGATGGCGACCACGTTCAGCCAGGCCATCAAGCCCACGCCGATGTCACCCAGCGCCCAGGCCATTTTCGCATTGTGATAGGCGCCAAACACCACCATCGCCATGATGCCAAGACGCAGCACCAGCATCGCTGCCGGATGGGTGCGGTTGCTGCCGGCCAGGTAGGTCAGGTTGGTTTCGGCCATGTAGTAATAGGCCATGATCGTGGTGAAGGCGAAGAAGAACAGCGCCAGCGCCACAAAACCCGCGCCCCAGCCCGGCAGCACCGATTCCACCGCCGCCTGGGTGAACAGGGCACCTTCGGAGGGCTGAACGCCCGGCACCCCGGTAACAATGGCCTCCAGCTTGGTCACGCCACCTTCGGTGACCGAACGGAACACGTTGTACATGCCGGTGGACAACAACAGGAAAGCGGTCGAGGTGCACACCAGCATGGTGTCGAAGTAAATGGCGAAGGCCTGCACATAACCCTGCTTGGCCGGGTGCGAGACTTCGGCAGCAGCAGCGGCGTGCGGGCCGGTGCCCTGGCCGGCTTCGTTGGCGTAGATGCCGCGCTTCACGCCCCAGGCGATGGCCTGGCCGATGATGCCGCCGAAGGCCGCATGCGCACCAAAGGCGCTGGAGAAGATGTCCGAGAACATCGCCGGCACCTTGCTGGCGTTGAGCATCATCACCACGACCGCCATCAGGATGAAGCCCAGCGCCATGAACGGCACGATCACTTCGGCGAAGCTGGCAATGCGCTTGACGCCGCCGAAGATGATGATGCCCAGCACCACCGCCACGCTCAGCCCGATCCACAGCTTCATGCTGGCGGTACCGCCCACTGATGCGCAGGCATCGGCGCCGGTGCACAGCACGTTGACTGCGCTGTCGGCGATGGCATTGGCCTGCACGCCCGGCAGCAGGAAGCCGGCGGCAATGACGGTGGCAACAGCAAACGCGGTGGCGTACCACTTCACGCCCATCGCTTTTTCAATGTAGTAGGCCGGACCACCGCGGTAACGGCCTTCGGCATCCTTGGTCTTGTAGATCTGCGCCAGCGTCGATTCCACGTAGGAAGTGGCAGCGCCAAGGAAGCCCATCACCCACATCCAGAAGATCGCACCGGGACCGCCATAGGCAATGGCCGTGGCCACGCCGGCGATGTTGCCGATACCCATGCGGCCAGCCATCGACATGGCCAGGGCCTGGAACGAGGACACACCGGCGTCGGACTTCTCGCCGCGCACGGTGAGCCGGCACATCTCGGCAAAACCCCGGATCTGCATGAAGCGGGTGCGCAGGCTGAACCACAGGCCCGCGCCCAGACACATGAAAATGAGCGCGTTACTCCAGATGATGCCGTTGATCGTTTCGACGATGGATTCCACGTAATTCCCCGGAAAGCTGAAAGGTAGCCAAAGCCCGGAATTCCGGGGCTGGCCGATTTTTCCACGATTAAGCTTGGATGTGCAGAGCCTTTACGCCAGTTTCAGCAAAGTCCTGATACGTGCGAAGCAACGCATATCGTGCAGCTGCCCATCCTTGAACACCGATTGGTGCTCGGTGCCCTCCTCCGCGAATCCATTCTTCAACAGCACCCGCGCTGAGGCCGGGTTGCCGACCATCACCTGTGCGGACAGCCGTGCGAGCTCCAGGCCATCCATCACCCACGGCACATAGGCACCGACCACAGTGGTCATGATGCCCTGCCCCCAGTAGCGCTGGCCCAACCAATAACCCAGCGATGCCGAATGACGCCGCTCGTCCTTGCCCTGGGTAACACCGATACCGCCACAGGCCCGGCCATCGATTTCCAGCGCGAACACCTGCCCCCGCAGGTCCAGCACCTGTCCAGCCAGAAAGGCCTCGCCATCGGCGCGGGTATACGGATAGGGAAAGCGCGTGCTCAGCCCCCGCGATACCGCTGCATCGTTGGCATGCTCGAGCAGCGCGTCCAGGTCCCCTGCCTGCCAGGGGCGTAACCGGACGCGGCCGCCGAGCAGCGGCTCACGCATGGCCACCGACCGCCGGGGTTTCACGCTCCAGCTTCTCCAGCGCGTTGGCCACGGTTTCCGGCGACTTGGTGTACGGGGCCAGCAAGGCATAGAACGCCGGCACCACGAACAGCGACAGGAAGGTGGATACGCTGACACCGAAGATCACCACGATGCCGATGGTGGCGCGACTGGCCGAGCCCGGGCCACCGGCGACCACCAGCGGAATCGCACCCACCACGGTCGCGATCGAGGTCATCAGGATCGGCCGCAGTCGCACCATCGACGACTCGACGATGGCCTGGTGCACGTTGCGACCCTCATCGCGCAGCTGGTTGGCGAACTCGACGATCAGGATGCCGTTCTTCGCCGCCAGGCCCACCAGCATGACGATGCCGATCTGACTGAACAGGTTGAGCGTGCCGCCACTGAGGTACAGGCCGACGAAGGCACCGAGCACGCCCAGCGGCACCGTCAGCATGATCACCAGCGGATGGATGAAGCTCTCGAACTGCGCGGCCAGCACCAGGTAGACCACCAGCAAGGCCATGGCGAAGGTCAGCAGCACTGCACTGCCGGCGCTCTGGTACTCGCGCGACTCGCCCTTCCAGTCGATCTGCGCGTATTCCGGCAGCTCCTCGGAGGCGACCTGCTTGGCCCAGTCGATGGTCTCGCCCAGCGTATGACCCGGCGCGACGTTGGCACTGATGGTGATCGAGCGCAGGCGATTGAAGCGGTTGAGGCTGCCGGCCTCGGCCACTTCACTGAGCGTGACCAGGTTGGACAGCGGCACCAGTTCACCCGAGCGTGCGCGCACCTGGATTGCCGACAGGTCGGCCGGCGACGCACGCCCTTCGCGACCGGCCTGCACCAGCACGTCGTACTCCTCGCCGTTGTCGACGAAGGTGGTGACGCGGCGCGAGCCCATCATGGTTTCCAACGCACGGCCAATGTCAGTAACCGAGATGCCAAGATCGGCCGCACGCTGGCGGTCGATGTTGACCCGCATCTGCGGCCGGGTTTCCTTGTAATCCGAATCGGCGCCGACCAGGCCGGGGTAATCGGCCATGCGCTCCAGCAGGCGATCACGCCACTGGGCGATTTCCACGTACTCCGGACCACCGAGCACGATCTGGAACGGCTGGCCCATGCTGCGCACCAGACCACCACCAACCATGGTTCGCACGCGCACGCCGCTGAGGTCGTTCAGTTCTTTCTGCAGGTCATTGGCCACATCCACCGTGGCCTCGCTGCGGTTACGCCAGGGCTGCAGGAACACACTCATGCGGCCGGTATGCATTTCCTCGCTGTTGCCCCAACCACCGGGCACACGCGGATTGGCGCGGACGATGGGTTCTTCCGGGCCAACGAAGCGCGAGACGATCTTCTCGACCTGCTGCACCTGCTCCACGGTGTAGTCGTAGCCCGCACCTTCCGGGCCGTCGATCATGATCTGGAACGAGCCGCGATCTTCGGCCGGAGCGAGTTCCGAGGGAATCAGTTTGAACAGTCCCCAGCTGGCGCCGAGCGCGCCCAGCATCACCAAGCCGAAGATCCAGCTGCGTTGCACGTGGCGATCCAGCACCCGTCCATAAGCTGCCGACAAGCGCGCCAGCTGGCGATTGATGAAGCCATGCAGGCGGCTGACCTTCTGCTCGCTATGCGGCTTGAGCAGCTTGGACGCCATCATCGGCGTCAGCGTCAGTGCGACGAAGGCCGACAAGGCCACCGCTGCGGCCAGCGCAACAGCCAACTCGCGGAACAGGCGCCCGGTATTGCCCTCAAGGAAACCGACCGGCAGGAATACCGCCACCAGCACCGCGGTAGTGGCGATCACTGCGAACGCCACCTGCGCGGTGCCGCGTTTGGCGGCCACCAGCGGCGGCTCGCCCAGATCGATGCGGCGCTGCACGTTCTCGACCACGACGATGGCGTCATCCACCACCAGGCCGATACACAGCACCAGCGCCAGCAGGGTGAAAAGGTTGATCGAGAAGCCGAAGGCGAACAGCGCGATGAAGGCCGCAACCAGACACACCGGCACCGTCACCGCGGGAATCACTGCCGCGCGCAGGCTGCCCAGGAACAGCCAGATCACGATCAGCACCAGGATCATCGCCTCAACCAGCGTGGCGTAAACGCGCTCCACGGCAGCTTCAATGAAGGTGGTGTTGTCGAAGGCGACGAAGATCTGCGTGCCCTTGGGCAGGGTCTGGGCGATGCGGTCAGCTTCGGCGCGGGTATCACGTGCCACATCCAGCGCATTGGCCGTCGACGTCTTGACGATGCCCAGGCCGATGCCCGGCTCGCCATTGCTGCGGAAATAGGCGCGGCGCTCGGACGAGGCCAGTTCGACCTTGGCTACATCGCCCAAGCGAACGACGTAGCCGTCATTGCCCTTGCCCAGCGGGATGCTGGCAAAGTCAGCCGGGGCAACGTAGCTGCGCTCCACGCGCAGGGTGAAATCGCGGTCGGCCGATTCGATGCGGCCGGCTGGCAGTTCCACGTTCTCGCTGCGCAGCGCGGCTTCCACTTCGTTGACGGTCAGCCCGCGTGCGGCCAGCTGGTCGCGGTCCAGCCAGACGCGCATCGCGTAGCGCTGACGGCCACCGATGCGGACCTGGGCCACGCCGTCGATGCTGGAGAAACGGTCCACCACATAGCGATCGGCATAGTCGCTGAGTTCCAGCGTATCCATCACCGAGGACGACATGTTGAACCAGATGATCGGGTCGGCGTCGCTCTCGACCTTGGCGATTTCCGGCGGCCGCGCTTCTTCCGGCATGCGATCCGCGACGCGGCTGACTGCATCGCGCACGTCGTTGGCCGCTGCCTCGATGTCGCGGTTGGCGTTGAACTCGATGCTGACCGAGGCGCGGCCGTTGGTGCTGCGTGCATTGATGGTATCGATGCCCTCGATACCGGCCAGCGCGTCCTCCAGCACCTGGGTGACGCGGCTTTCAATCACCGCCGCCGAGGCGCCGGTGTAGTCCACCGACACCGAGACGATGGGCGGATCGATGGCCGGCAGCTCGCGCAGGGTCAGGCGGGTAAACGACATGATGCCCAGCACCAGCAGCAACAGGCTCATCACCACGGCCAGTACCGGCCGCTTGATCGAAAGATCGGACAGCTTCATCCGGCGGTCGCCAGCTTGGCCGGCGCGGCAACCTCGGCCGGCTTCAGCGGCGTGGCCGCGTCGGCGGCCTTGGCCTGCTTGTCATCCTGGATGCGGATGCCCGGGCGCAGCTTGCCGGTGCCATCGACCACGATGCGGTCACCGGCCTTCAGCCCTTCAACGATTTCCACCACACCGGCGCGGCGGGTGCCGGCCTTGATGTCGGCACGCTCGACGCTTTCATCCTGCTTGACCCGGAATACGTAGGAGTCGCGACCGACCTGCACCACCGCAATCTCCGGGATCACCAGCGCATCACGCTCGGGGCGATACAGGCGCACGTCCAGCAGCATGCCCGGGCGCAGCGCATGGTCGGCATTATCGAAATCGGCGCGCACAGTGATCGCGCGGCTGCCCGGGTCGACGCGGGCGTCGATGGTGCTGACCGTGCCTTCAAAGGTCCGGCCCGGGTAGGCGATGCTGCTGCCGCTGACCTTGTCGCCGTTCTGCAGCGAGGACAGCTGCGCCTCTGGCACCTGGAAATCCACGTGCATGCGCGAGATGTCGTCCAGCGTGGCGATCGCGGTGGTCGGGGTGACCAGCGAACCCGGGCTGACCTGGCGGATGCCCAATACGCCAGCGAATGGCGCGCGCACGCTGCGGTCGCCGATATCGGCGCGCATCTGCTGCACGCGGGCCTCGGCGGCGTCACGGATCGACTGCTGGGTATCCAGGGTTGAATGGGCTACCAACTGCTGGGCAGCCAGTTCACGCTGGCGCTTGTAGAGCCGGTCGGCCTCGGCAAAGGTCGCCTGGGCCTGGGCAAGCGCAGCCTGCTGGGCTTGGCCGCGCAGGGTCACCAGCGGTGCACCGGTAGCGACCTGTTGCCCGCTTTCGAAATGCACCTTGTCGATGATTTCGCTGACCTTGGCGGTGACGATGATGGATTCGCGTGCCTTGGCGGTGCCGTTGGCCTGCAGCGTATCGCTCCACGGAGCGGCTTCGACAACCTGGGTAGTGACCAGCACCGCACCGGCGGCTTGCCGCGGCGCCTCTGCGTTCTTGCGGTTGCATCCGGCCAACGCCAGCGCCAAGACAGTGCCACCCGCAACGGTGGCGGCAAATCGCCCGAACATACGAAGTCCCATCTGATACACGATCAAGCAGTCTAGCGGTGCCAGATGACGGCCGGATGTGCCGTTAGGGGGGGAACGCCTCTATTGTGTGAGCCGCTGCAGTGCCGAGCCATGCTCGGCAGGGGCCTTGACCCGTAATGCGAAGAGCATACCCCTCCCCAACCCTCCCCTCCGCCTACGGCGCAAGGGAGGGGGCGAAGCTGCAGTGCGGATGAATTCGGGGCTGACGGGGCGGTGGCTTCGCGGCTTATGCCGCTCCCACAAGCTGCACTCTGCAACCGCGGACGCTCTGACTGATCAGCGCAGCGCCAGTAGCACCTGCTCGACCATCGCCGGCACGCTGTCAGTGTCAGCCCGCAGATGCAGCTCCGGGGACTCCGGCGCTTCATACGGCGAGTCGATACCGGTGAAGTTGGGGATCTGCCCGGCACGCGCCTTGCGGTACAGGCCCTTCACATCGCGTGCTTCGGCCACTGCCAACGGCACGTCGACGAATACTTCGATGAACTCGCCATCCTCGAAACGCTCACGCGCCATCTGCCGTTCCGCACGGAACGGCGAGATGAAGCTGACCAGCACCACCAGCCCGGCATCGGCCATCAGCCTTGCCACTTCGGCAACGCGGCGGATGTTCTCCACGCGGTCCTCGTCGGTGAAGCCCAGATCCCGATTCAAGCCATGGCGGACGTTGTCACCATCCAGCAGGAAGGTATGTACGCCCTGCGCATGCAGGCGCTTCTCCACCTGGTTGGCGACGGTGGACTTGCCCGCGCCGGACAAACCGGTGAACCACAGCACCTTGGGCTGCTGGCCCTTGATCCGTGCCCGCGCGGCCTTGTCCACGTCCAGATGCTGCCAATGCACGTTGCCGGCGCGACGCAGGGCGAAATCCAGGGTGCCGGCGGCGACGGTGGCATTGGTCTGGCGGTCGATCAGGATGAAGCCGCCCAATGCGCGGTTCTGCGCATACGGCGCGAAGGCCACCGGCTCGTCCAGCGACAGGTTGCAGTAGCCAACCTCGTTCAACTCCAGTCGCTTGGCTGCCAGTCGCTCCTGCGTATTCACGTCAACGCGGTGCTTGATCTCACTGATATTGGCGGCCACGGTGCGGCTGCCGATCTGCAGCCAGTACGGGCGGCCCGGCAGCAAGGCCGCGTCGTCCATCCACAGCACATGAGCGGCGAACTGGTCGGCCACCTCCGGCGGATCACCGGCGGCAGCGATCACGTCGCCGCGGCTGACATCGACTTCATCGTCCAGGGTCAGCGTCACTGCCTGTCCGGTGCCGGCAACTGCCAGCGGACCATCTGGCCCCAGCACCTGCTTGACCGTGGTGCGGCGTGCCGAAGGCAGCACCACCACTTCGTCACCCACGCGCACCTGACCGGCGGCAATGGTGCCGGCAAAGCCACGGAAGTCCTGATTTGGTCGGTTGACCCATTGCACCGGCAGGCGCAGCCCACTGGCGGCGTCGTGCGCGCTCAGTTCGACCGTATCCAGATGCTCGATCAGGCTGGGGCCGGCATACCAAGGCATCGCCGCCGAACGCGTGGACAGGTTCTGCCCTTCCAATGCGGACAGTGGAATCGCCTGCACATTGGCGATCCCCAATTGCGCGGCAAGCGCCTGATAGTCGGCAACGATGCGCTCGAATACGGATTGGTCGTAATCGACCAGATCCATCTTGTTCACCGCCAGCACCACCTGGCCGATGCCCAGCAGCGAGATGATGTAGCTGTGCCTATGGGTCTGCGTGAGCAGGCCCTTGCGCGCATCCACCAGCACCACCGCCACATCGGCAGTCGAGGCGCCGGTGGCCATGTTGCGGGTGTACTGCTCATGGCCGGGGCAGTCGGCAACGATGTACTTGCGGCGGTCGGTATCGAAGTAGCGATAAGCCACATCGATGGTGATGCCCTGCTCGCGCTCGGCGGCCAAGCCATCGAGCAGCAATGCGTAATCGATGCGCTCGCCCTGGGTGCCATGACGGCGACTGTCTGCTTCCAGCGCGGATAACTGGTCGTCGAATAAGCGCTTGCTTTCGTACAGCAGGCGGCCAATCAAGGTGCTCTTGCCATCGTCGACGCTGCCGCAGGTGATGAAGCGCAGCAGCGGCTTGGTTTCGTGGGCCTTGAGGTAGGCAGCGATATCGGAGGAAGTGGTCACGGCGCTCATCAGAAATACCCCTCCAACTTCTTCTTCTCCATGGACGCGGACTGGTCGTGGTCGATCAGGCGGCCCTGCCGCTCTGAACTGGTCGATACCAACATCTCGGCGATGATTTTCTCCAGGGTGTCGGCTTCGGACTCGATTGCGCCGGTCAGCGGATAGCAGCCCAGCGTGCGGAAACGTACCTTGCGCAGCTGCGGCACTTCACCCGGATGCAGCGGCAGGCGCTCGTCATCGACCATGATCAGGCTGCCATCGCGCTCGACGACCGGTCGTTCGGCGGCGAGGTATAGCGGCACCACCGGGATCTTCTCGCGGTAGATATAAAGCCAGATATCCAGCTCGGTCCAATTGGACAGCGGGAATACGCGCACGCTCTCACCCTGATGGATGCGGGCGTTGTACAGGTTCCAAAGCTCGGGGCGCTGGTTCTTCGGGTCCCAGCGGTGACGGTCATTGCGGAACGAGAACACCCGTTCCTTGGCCCGTGACTTCTCTTCGTCGCGGCGCGCGCCGCCGATGGCGGCATCGAACTTCCACTTGTCCAAGGCCTGCTTCAGGCCCTGGGTCTTCATCACATCGGTGTGCACGCTGGGGCCGTGGCTGACCGGGCCGATGTCGCGGGCAATGCCGTCCGGATTGATATGCACCCGCAGCTCGGTACCGGTCTCAGCCACCCGGCGGTCGCGGAAGGCGATCATCTCGCCGAACTTCCAGCGCGTATCCACATGCAGCAAAGGAATTGGCGGCACGCCCGGCGCGAACGCCTTCAGCAGCAGGTGCAGCAGCACCGAGCTGTCCTTGCCCACCGAGTACATCAGCACCGGGTTGTCAAAGGCGGCGGCAACTTCGCGCAGGATATGGATGCTTTCCGCTTCCAGGCGGTCGAGGTGTGACAGGGGTGCAGTGACGGTCATTGCGTGCCGAATCAAGGAGGCGGGGCCCGAGGGCAAGGGTAGCAGCGAAGCCGGACGGGACTCCGGACTGTGCGCCGAGTGTGGAGGGGTCACTGCGCCGATTGAAATAAACGCAGGGCATGAAGCGATAACCGCTGCTCCTTTCCCCTGATGGCGCGCTGTACCTAGCATCGGTCATCCCTACCTAGACCGGAATGGAAATGACTGCCGCCGCCACCGTGCCACCCAGCCCCTTGCCCGAAGACCGCAGGGTCCTGCTGTCGCAACTGGTAGCCGGTCTGGATGGGAACAGCCTGTGGTGGCTGTCCGGGTTTGCCGCCGGGTTGGCGCAGGGTACCTCTCCCACTGCTCTTACCGTCATCTCCGGCGGCCAAGCCGCACAGCCAGCGCAGACCCGGCTGACCGTGGTCTATGGCAGCCAGACCGGCAACGCCCGCCGCGCCGCCGAGCAGCTGGCCGCCGAGGCCGAAGCAGCCGGCCTGCCGGTACGGGTAGTCCGCGCCGATGCCTACGCCACCCGCGAGCTGGCCACCGAGCGCCTGCTCTATATCGTCATCAGCACCCAGGGCGAAGGCGACCCGCCGGACGATGCCATCGGTTTGGTCGAGTTCATCGCCGGCAAGCGTGCACCCAAGCTGCCGGAGCTGAAGTACGCCGTGCTGGGCCTGGGCGACTCCAGCTATGTGGAGTTCTGCGGTATCGCCCGCAAGCTCGACAGCCGCTTGGCCGAACTGGGCGCCACCCGCCTTCAGGAAGTGGGCGAAGCCGACCTGGACATCGACAGCGTGGTCACGCCGTGGCGCAGTCAGGCACTGATCAATGCCCGCACTGTTATCGGCGAAACCGTCACCACCACGCCCAGCAATGTCACTCCCCTGCGTCATGCCGGCGCGTGGACCGCCCTGCACCCATTCGGCGCCGAGCTGCTGTCGCGCCAGGTCATCAGCGGCCGTGACTTCAAGGGCCCGGCGTATGCCAAGTACGGCAACGCGGCCAAGTCCGTGCATCACCTTGAGCTTTCGCTGGAAGGCAGCGGCCTGCACTACGAACCCGGCGATGCGCTGGGCATCGTCCACCGCAACCCTGCCGAACTGGTCGAAGCCGTGCTGGATGTCACCGGCCTCGATGGCGCGCTGCAGATCGAGCATGACGGCCACAGCCGGCCGCTGGCGCAATGGCTGGGCGAGCACCGCGAGCTGACCCGCATCTCGCGCCCACTACTGGCCTCGGTGGCCGAGCGCAGCGCGCATCCGGAACTTGCGCGCCTGCTCGATCCGGCACAGAAGAGCGAACTGGCCTCGGTATTCGAAGACCATCAACTGGTCGACGTACTGCGCCGCTGGCCAGCCGAGTGGAATGCCGAAGCCTTGCTCGGCACCCTGCGCCCCGCCGCCCAGCGCCTGTACTCCATCGCTTCCAGCCGCAAGCGGGTCGGCGAAGAAGTACATCTGACCGTCGACGAACTGCGCTACCACGCCCATGGCAGCGAGCACGTTGGTGCTGCCAGCGGCTTCCTGAGCGCACTGGAAGAAGGTGCACAGTTGCCGGTCTACATCGAAACCAATGAGCGCTTCCGGGTACCGGCTGACAGCAGCCGCGACATCATCATGATCGGCCCGGGCACCGGCGTCGCACCGTTCCGTGGCTTCGTGCAGGAGCGTGCCGAGACCGGCGCCACAGGCCGCAACTGGCTGTTCTTCGGCGCGCGCCACTTCAATACCGATTGCCTGTACCAGAGCGAATGGCAGGACGCGCTGCGGCACAAGGAACTGCACCGCCTGGATCTGGCGTTCTCGCGCGACCAGGCCGACAAGATCTACGTACAGCAGCGTCTGCGTACCCGCGGCAAGGATTTGTACGACTGGCTGCAGAACGGCGCACACCTGTATGTGTGCGGCGCCATCGCCATGGGCAAGGACGTGCATGCAGCACTGCTGGATGTACTGCGCGAACACGGCGGGCTGGATGAAGACGACGCCCGCGACTATCTGACTCGACTGCACACGGAGGGGCGCTATGGACGGGATGTGTATTGAGTGTTGTTGGCGTTGACCCTGCGAGTTGACGCAGCAGTGGCTTCGCGGCTGACGCCGCTCCTACAAACTCCGATTCCAGATAGCGAAAAGAATGAGCACCCACTCCGTTGAGAACATCAAGGCCGACAGCAACCGCTTGCGCGGCTCATTGCTGGAAAGCCTGGCCGATCCTGTCACCGGCGCCCTGCGCGAAGACGACCAGACCCTGATCAAGTACCACGGCAGCTACCAGCAGGACGACCGCGATGTGCGCGACGAGCGCCGTCGGCAGAAGCTGGAGCCTGCCTACCAGTTCATGATCCGCACCCGCACCCCCGGCGGCGTGATCAGCCCGGAGCAGTGGCTGAAGCTGGACAGCATCGCCACCCGTTACGGCAACCACTCGCTGCGCATCACCACCCGCCAGGCGTTCCAGTTCCATGGCGTGATCAAGCGCGAGCTGAAGGCGACCATGCAGGCGATCAACGCTGCGCTGATCGACACCTTGGCCGCCTGCGGTGACGTCAACCGCAACGTCCTGGTCGCCGCCAACCCGCTGCTGTCCAGCGCGCACGCCACGTTGTATGCAGATGCCGCACGCACCTCCGAACACTTGCTGCCCAATACCCGCGCCTATTACGAAATCTGGCTGGATGAAGAACGCGTGGCAGGCAGCGGCGCCGAGGAAGAGCCGATCTATGGCGCACGCTACCTGCCGCGCAAGTTCAAGATTGGCTTCGCACTGCCGCCGCTCAACGACGTTGACGTCTATGCCAACGACCTGGGCTTCATCGGCGTGCTCGATGAAGCCGGCGAGCTGCTCGGCTATGACGTGACCATCGGCGGCGGCATGGGCGCTACCCACGGCGATGCCGAAACCTATCCGCGGATTGCCAACAGTGTCGGCTTCATTCCGCGCGACGCACTGCTCGATGTCGCCACCGCCACCGTTACCACCCAGCGCGACCTTGGCAACCGCGAGCTGCGCAAGCGCGCGCGCTTCAAGTACACCATCGACGACCACGGCCTGGACACTGTTGTGGCCGAGATCGAGCGCCGCGCAGGCATCAGCTTCGCGCCCTCGCGTGCTGCCCCATTCGAGCACAGCGGCGACCGCTATGGCTGGGTCGAAGGCGACGACGGCCGCTGGCACCTGACCCTGTCGCTACAGGCCGGACGTATCGCCGATGTGGCCGGTGCCCCGCACCTGACCGCCCTGCGCGAAATCGCCCGCATTGTTGAAGGCGAATTCCGCATGACCGGCAACCAGAACCTGGTCATCGCCGGCGTCCCCGCCGCACAACGCGCGCAGATCGATGCCATCGTGCACAGCGCAGGACTGGACATCGGCAACCGCGCCCCAGCCGCATTGGCACGCGCCGCCATGGCCTGCGTCGCCCTGCCCACCTGCGGACTGGCAATGGCCGAAGCCGAGCGCTACCTGCCCGAGTTCAGCGCCAAATTGCAACCGCTACTGGAACAGCATCAGCTGGCCGATGCCCCCATCCTGCTGCGCATCTCCGGCTGCCCGAATGGCTGCTCACGTCCTTACCTGGGCGAGATCGCCTTGGTCGGCAAGGCCCCGGGCCGCTACAACCTGATGCTGGGCGCCGACCATCGTGGCCAGCGATTGAACACGCTGTACCGCGAAAACATCACCGAGCCAGAAATCCTCGACGCACTGGCGCCTCTGTTCGCCCGCTATTCCGGTGAGCGTGACGGCAGCGAAGGCTTCGGTGACTTCCTGCACCGGGCTGGCATCGTCACCCTTCCTCCCTACCCCACCCATCGCCAGATATCCGTGGAACTGCAAGCATGAGCGCCCTGCCCAAGACCTCTCACAACCCGTCGGTAACCCTGCCTGACGACCTGGGCCCGCTCAATACCCTGCTCGATTCGATGGATGCGCAGCAGCGCGTGGAATGGGCACTGCAGAACGCGCCCGGCGCGCATGTGCTGTCGTCGAGTTTCGGCGCGCAATCGGCGGTGACCCTGCACCTGCTCAGCAGCCAGCGCCCGGACATTCCGGTGATCCTGATCGACACCGGCTATCTGTTCCCGGAGACCTACCGCTTCGCCGATGAACTGACCGACAGGCTCAAGCTCAACCTCAAGGTCTACCGCCCGCAGGTGAGCCGCGCCTGGATGGAAGCACGCCACGGCCGCCTGTGGGAGCAAGGCGTGGTCGGCATCGAGCAGTACAACAACCTGCGCAAGGTCGAGCCGATGAAGCGCGCCCTGGATGACCTGCAGGTAGGCACCTGGTTCACCGGCCTGCGCCGCAGCCAATCGGCAAGTCGCGCCAACACGCCGGTGCTGCAGCGCCGTGGCGAGCGCTTCAAGGTCAACCCGATCGCCGATTGGAGCGATCGCGACGTGTGGAAATACCTGCAGGAGCACAAGCTGCCCTACCACCCACTGTGGGAACAGGGCTACGTCTCCATCGGCGACTACCACACCACCCGCCGCTGGGAAGCCGGCATGCGCGAAGAAGACACCCGCTTCTTCGGCCTGAAGCGCGAGTGCGGTCTGCACGAAGAGATTTAAGCCGCAATACCGCCTTTTGTAGGAGCGGCGTGAGCCGCGAAGCTATTGCTGTATCAGGTCATGCGTGCAATTCGATCTGGATGATCAGCTTCGCGGCTCACGCCGCTCCCACAACAGCCATACCGCACTATCGACGCCCGCCTCAATGAGGCGGGCGTCCTTGCTTCAGTACCGGTAGTCCAGCTTCAACCAGAACGAACGCCCCGGCTCATTGATACGCACCGGATCTGCCGGAAAACCGAAATCCGCACTACCCGCCAGATTCAGATGCTCGGCATAAGCGCGGTCGAACAGATTGTCCACACCCACACTGGCACGCAGCCCGTCATTGATCCGATAGGCACCATTGAGTGACAAGGTCGCAAAGCCCGCGCTCGGGCCCAGGTCCCGCGCCACCACATTGCCCTCATCCAGTGCCACCCGATTCTGCCGGCTGACCGCGCGCAACAAGGCACCCACCGACCAGCGCGACCGTTCATAGGAGGCGGAGAAGCGCCCTTCCAACGGTGGAATCTGCGGCAACGGCCGGCTTTCGCTGCGGTTCTCACCCCAGGCATAGGCCAGTGTGCTGCCAAGCTTCCACGCCTGCGTCGGCCGCCACTCCAAGCCCGCCTCGGCACCGGCGATGCGCGCATCCACATTGCGGGCCTGGGTGCTGCTGCCCATCATTCCGCCGCTGCGGTACTGGAACAGAATGTAGTCCTGCAGGCGACCGGCATACGCCGACACCCAGACATCGACCTTCTCGCGGCGGAACTGCAAGCCCAGGTCCAACTGTGTGGTCTGTTCCGGCTTCACGCCCGAGAACGCATTGATGCTGCCGACCGGCCCGACATTGGCCGAGAACAACTCCCAGTAATCCGGCATGCGCTCGCTGTGTCCGATACCTGCGTACCAGGTCCAGGCCTGGCCATGATCGCGCTCATAGCGCACGAAGCCGCTGCCGAGATCCTCCTGACGCTGTTGCCCCGCAGTTGGATTCGGCATGCTCATCATGCCGGTGGTCGCGCGTCGATCCTTGACCGTCGCCTTGTCCAGACGCAGGCCGCTGATCCAGCGCTGTGGCGTGCCTTCGCCCAAGGTCAGTTCGGTGAACACCCCTTGGCTGCTGAAGTCGGCATCACGCTTCCAGGCCGACTGCTGCCAGGTATTGCGTCCCATGCCATTGCGGCTGCGATGGCGGCTGTCCTGCGCATCGAAACCAGCGACGACTACCACCTCCTGCCAGCGCCATTCGCTGCTGACACGGCCACCGCTGGTGCGCCGCTCAACATTCGAAGCCATCGGCATCGGCATGCTGCTGGCCGGGTTCGGCGTGCGCAGCGTGTAGTTGTCCATCAGGTGATCTGCGTTGTTGTAATACAAATTGGCCTGCAGCTTGTCCCACGCGCCCGGCAGGTTATCGCGCTCGAAACGCAGGCCGTAGCTGTCGCGCTTGAATGCGGCGCCATCCATGCCACGCCCGGCGTAACGGGCAATCGCATCACCAGTGCCGGCTGTGAGCTCCACCACGGTGTCAGCATCCGGTGTCCAGCCGATGGCAGCATCGGCGTTCCACTTGCGCCACCGCGACGGCACTACATCGCCATTGCCATCACGGTAATCATCGGACTCGGAACGGTTGCCGTTGACCCGCACATACCCGGGCGTGCTGCCGAACGTGGCATCGAGCATCTGGTCGTTGCGGTTGTTGGATCCGCCCAATGCGCTGGCTTTCAGCTCCATGCCGGGGCCGTCAAAGCGCGGCGTCTCCCGTTCAAAGCGTACCGTTCCAGCTGAAGCACCCGCGCCCCAACGCACGCTTTGTGGGCCCTTGATGACGGTCAAACGGTCATAGGTTTCCGGCGCGATATACGACAGCGGATTGTCCATGCGTGACGGGCAGGCACCGATCAGGTTGCCGTCGTTGCTGAGGATGTTCAGTCGCGAGCCGGACATGCCGCGTAGCACCGGGTCGGCATTGGTGCCGCCGTTACGGATAGCCGAGAAACCCGGCACGGTTTTCAGATAGTCGGCGCCGTCACTGGCCGGCACCGGCTGCCGCGGCAGACGCGGATCGGTGACCCATTGCAGCGGCGAAGATGGCGCCACGGCAGTGACCACCAAAGTGTCCAGGGTCCTGGTCAGATCACGCTCGGCAGCATGGGCGATGTGTGGAAACAGCGCCATGCAGACCCAGACAGACAGGCATGCCGGAGCACCCGGCATACGGGAAAGGGATTTCATTTGATTCTCCAATACGACACGTCCGCGCACCGCCCAACGGCAGCGCACGGCAAACAGGAAAGGTGGCGTTATCTGGAGAGCATCGGTGGCCCACGCGGCGGGTGCGCAGGCCAGCGCAGGCTGGCGCGAACAAGGGTCTTGCGGGGGGATTCAGGCGCAAGCCGATACAGCAACGGCGCCAGTATCAGGATGACCGCCAGCCATGGCAGCAGGCGCGAGGCCATGGTGCAGTAGTCGCAGGCTTCGCCATGGGCTGCGTGCGGATCCGTCGGCGGCGTTGGCTTCAGGTCGTTCGCCGCCAGCGCAGGGGCCGCATGCGACATGTGCTGCATGTCGTGATGCCCGGCGTGGGCATCGGCAGGCATCGGCATCGCGACTTCATGCGCGGCATGTCCCATTGCGCTCATCGGCAGCTGCTGGGACTGCAGCCAACGACTGACCACCGGCGCCACTGCCATCAACAAGGCGGCAGCAAAGGCCAACACAAGCACAAAGGATTGGAAGCGAAGCGAACGCATGACCCGCGCATTTTATCGGCATGGCAGCAATGGGGTCGCCACGCAGGGTGCGACCGTTTGCCGCATGACCGCCGCGCTGTAGTGCCGAGCCATGCTCGGCAGAGGCCTTCCAAGCAATGGCTCAGCACAACAGATGTTGTAGGAGCGGCGTGAGCCGCGAAGCTGGCATTAATGGAATCGCGGGCATTGCTGCGTTCGGATGCGTCGTCAGCTCCGCGGCTCACGCCGCTCCCACAAACCCAACCATGATCTGTCGGCAGCGCCCCAGCGAAGCATGGCTCCGCTCTACCAATGCTGCTGCACGGTGCCACATCAACATCCCGAATTTTTTGGGAGCGGCGTAAGCCGCGAAGCTGGCGGCTATGAGATCACGGCTATGGCTGCAAGCCGATGCAATACCAGCTTCGCGGCTTGCGCCGCCCCTACAAGATCCTGTGCGGTCTACGAAGAAGGCCACTGCCGAGCATGGCTCGGCACTACGTGTGACATGCTTCGTTTAAACCGTAATCGTCTGCGTCAACGATTCCCAGGTCGGCGGTACCGGCCAATCGGCCTGCTGGTTGCCGTCCAACACGCGGCGCAGATCACGCTTGTCGATCTGCGGTGCAAGCACGTGTACCAGTTCCAAGGCGTAATCACGCAGCACGCGATCACGCGGCAACACCGCCCAGGCGATGCACTCGGGAATCGATGCCGGTGCCGGCCAGGCGCGCAGGTCGGTGTCGTTGGCGCTTACCGCCATTTCCGCGAGCAGGCCAACGCCCAGTCCGGTGCGCACATAGGTCTTGATCAGGTCCGCGTCCAGCGCGGTCAAGGTCAGGTCCGGTTCCAGATCCAGCGCAGCGAACGCGCGACGCAGTGATGAACTGGTGCGGGTGGAAGACTCGTAGCTGATCAAGGGATGGCTGGCCAATGCGGCCATGTCCGGCGTTACCCCGGCGCGATCCAGCGGATGGCCCTTGGGCACCAGCACCAATCTGCGCCAGCGATACAGCGGCACGGCAATACCGGTGCTCGGTTCGCCACCTGCAGTACTGATGATGGCGATATCGGCATCGCCCTGGCTCAGCAGATCCAGCGCATCACTTTCAGCAGCCTGCTGCAGATGCACGCTGACCTGCGGATACGCCAACTTGATACGTGCAACCGCTGGTGGCAGCACGAAGCGCGCCTGCGTGTGGGTCGTGGTCAGGATCAGCTGGCCGTGGCTCTCACGACGTTGGTTGGCAGCGTAGGTACGAATGTTGTTGGCTTCGGCCAACACACTGCGCGCACGGTTGATGACTTCTTCGCCTGCAGGCGTCACCGATTCAAGGCTTCTTCCTTTTCTCACGAACAACAGAAAACCCAACTCGTCTTCAAGCTGTTTGAGCTGTTTCGACAACCCCGGCTGGGTGGCATGCACCCGTGTCGCGGCGAGCGTGATGTTCAGCTCGGCATCGGCAATAGCAACGAGGTAACGCAGTTGGGTAAGTGTCATCGCAGTGTTGGAGAGAGATTTTCAGTAAGGAACTGTGAAGAATGTAGGCCAAAACGGTCTCGATACTTATAACCTAAAGTTATCTGACCCGGGACGGTTTTCATTTCCGGCGCTGTGGGGCCGGCGCTACGGTCACGGTCCTTACTCCGACTACCTCCGCCATCGCCTTGGACAGCCCCTTGTTCCCCCTGTTTGCCGACCTCAAAGGTCGGGCCGTGCTGGTCGTTGGCGGGGGCGCGGTGGCCGAGCGTAAAACCGAGGCGTTGCTGCGTGCTGGGGCCCTGCCCCGGGTCGGCGCACCGGCCTTGAGCCCAACGCTGCAGCAATTGGCCGATGCCAGCCGCGTCCAATGGCTGAATGGTCAGTTTGATCCGGCCTGGCTGGACCATGCGATCTGGCTGGTGATCGCCGCCACCGACGACATCATCATCAACCGCGCGGTAGCCGAGGCCGCCGAAGCACGCCGATTGTTCGTCAACGTGGTCGACGACGCGGCGCTGTCCGGCTTCCACGTGCCGGCGGTGGTCGAACGCGGGCCGCTTCAGATCGCCATTTCCAGCGGCGGCGGTGCGCCAATGGTGGCGCGGCATGTGCGCCGCCAGATCGAAGAACTGTTTGACCAGGCCTGGGGCCAACTGGCGCAATTGGTGAGCCGCAAGCGCGGGCTGATACGCGAGCGCTTCCCCGAGCTGGCTTCGCGCCGCCGCTTCTTCGACCGGCTGATCGACGGTCCATTGCTTGGCCTGCTGCGCGCACGCCAATCGATCGCTGCCGAAACCCAGCTGCTGCTGGACATGGGTGCCGAGGCCCCGGCCCATACCGGCTCGGTGGTGCTGGTGGGTGCCGGCTCCGGTGACCCCGGCCTGCTCACCCTCAACGCCCTGCGCGCACTCAACCAGGCCGATGTGATCCTGCATGATCGCCTGGTCAGTGCTGAGGTGCTGCAGCTCGCCCGTCGTGATGCCGATTTCATCGAAGTCGGCAAATCCGCACAGGGCCGCAGCACCGCGCAGGAGCACATCCATGCCTTGATGCTGGAACATGCCCGCGCCGGCAAGCGCGTGGTTCGGCTCAAGGGCGGCGATGCATTCGTGTTCGGCCGTGGCGGCGAGGAGCTGCAGTTCCTGCGTGCCCACGGCATCGCGTTCGAAGTGGTGCCCGGCATCACCGCCGCGCTGGCCTGCGCCGCTTACGCCGGTATTCCGCTGACCCACCGGGATCACGCCCAGCAGCTGCGGCTGGTCACCGCGCACTGCAAGGACTCGCTGGACACGCTGGACTGGAAAGCACTGGCAGAACCGCGACAGACCCTGGTGTTCTACATGGGCGTTGCCGCGCTGGCGCAGATCCGCAGCCACCTGCTAGCTGCCGGAATGCCGCTCAGTACCCCCTTCGCCCTGATCGAAAACGGCTCGCGCGCCGACCAACGGGTGGTCAGCGGGCAGCTGCGCCAGCTACCCGAGGCCGCTGCCCAGCACCTGGTGAAGTCACCGGCGCTGTTGATCCTCGGCGACGTGGCGGCGCTGGCCGATGAACTGCATTGGTTCGGCGATGCCCCGCTGCACGCAACGCCCACTGTTTCCTCACTTTCCGCAAAGACAGCACCGCCCACACTGGCCGACGCCGCCTGACCACCTCCCCGGAGATTTCAATGGCCCTGTACAACAGCATCCTGGACACCATCGGCAATACCCCGGTGGTCAAGCTCAACCGCCTGGCCCCGGCTGGCGTCGATATCTACGTCAAAGTCGAGTCGTTCAACCCGGCCGGTTCGGTCAAGGACCGCCTGGCCCTGGCAATCATCCTCGACGCCGAGAAGAAGGGCCTGCTCAAGCCCGGCGACACCATCGTCGAAGCCACCTCCGGCAACACCGGCGTCGCCTTGGCGATGGTGGCTGCCGCACGTGGCTACAAATTCGTGGCGACCATGGTGGAAACCTTCTCCATCGAGCGCCGCAAGCTGATGCGCGCCTATGGCGCCAAGGTCATCCTGACCCCGGCCGCCGAGCGTGGCAGCGGCATGGTGCGCAAGGCCAAGGAGCTGGCCCAGCAGCACGGCTGGTTCTTGGCCAGTCAGTTCGCCAACCCGGCCAATCCGGCCTATCACCGCCAGACCACCGCCGCCGAGATCCTTCGCGACTTCGCCGGCAAGCGCCTGGACTACTTCGTCAGCGGCTGGGGCACCGGCGGCACCCTGACCGGCGTCGGCGAAGTGCTTAAGTTGGCCCGCCCGGAAACCCGCATCATCGCCACCGAGCCCGCCGGCGCCGCGCTATTGGCCGGCAAGGATTTCGCCCCGCACAAGATCCAAGGCTGGACCCCGGACTTCGTCCCGGAGGTGCTCAACCGCAACGTCTACGACCAGTTGCTGTCGGTCCAGGACGAGCGCGCGATTGAGACCTCGCGCCGTCTGGCTGCCGAGGAAGGCATCTTCGTCGGCATCTCCTCCGGCGCCACGGTTGCCAGCGCCCTGGATGTGGCCGCCACTGCCGAGGCCGGCTCGGTGATCCTGGCGATGCTGCCCGACACCGGCGAGCGCTACTTCTCCACGCCGCTGTTCGCCGACATCAACGACGGCTCCGACGACGACTGGCTGGCCGGCCTTCCGTAATAGTCGTTACTTAACCCGTCAGCAACGCGAAGGCCGCCTATGCGGCCTTCGTGCTTTTCTGTGCCCGTGAATCGCGCCAGATGAGACGCCATGGGCGCAGACTGCAGTTGTGTCCGGCTAGGCGGTAGCCGTCACATCTTTCTCATACATCGCAATGGAAGATCACGGCCATGAACATTGAAGTTTGGCAGGGCGACATCACCGAACTGGCTGTTGACGTCATCGTCAACGCGGCCAATGAAACCCTGCTTGGCGGCGGCGGCGTGGACGGTGCAATCCATCAGGCCGCAGGCCCCGGCCTGCTGCGCGAATGCGAGCTACTACCCGAACTGCGTGCTGGCGTGCGCTGCCCTACCGGCGAAGTGCGCGCCACCGGCGGCCACAATTTGCCGGCCAAGCATGTGTTCCATACCGTTGGCCCGGTGTGGCGCGACGGTCGCCATGATGAAGCTGCGCTATTGGCCAATTGCTACTGGCAGTCGTTGCGGCTGGCCGAGCAGATGGGCCTGGAGTCGATCGCGTTCCCGGCGATCAGCTGCGGGGTTTATGGCTACCCGCTGCACCAGGCGGCGGTCATTGCCGCCACCGAGACCATGACCTGGCAGAAGAGCCATGCGCGGCCTTCGCGGATCGTGCTGGTGGCTTACAACGCTGCGGCGTTCAAGATCTATCAGCAGGCCTTGGCCAGCGCTGGGCCGGCGCAGGAGCAGGCGGGGCCGGTGCTGGCGTCGTTTGCTGGTGGGTTCGCGCCTGCGCATTGAGGCTTTTGCTGTTCAACTGCCAAGCAAAAGCAAAAACTACCCCTCCCCAGCCCTCCCCTTGCCTGCGGCAAAGGGAGGGAGCTGTTTGTGCAGGTCGGGCAGATCGCAGGTAGGCGCTTTTGCCCTCTCCCTTTCGCGCAGCGAAGGGGAGGGTTGGGGAGGGGTAGCTCTTTGCGCCAAACCAATCACCCGACTTCACCACTCACCCCATAAACCCAAGCATCAAAAAACCCCTGCAGTGAGCGCCCGGCCGCACGCTCCATCGCCTGCTGGAAATCCGTAGTCACCACCGAGCGCCCATCATTGGCCTGCGTGTACTCGCGCAGTCCGCGCCAGAACAGCTCCTCGCCCAATTCCATGCGCAAGCGGTGCAGCACATACGCGCCCTTCTTGTAGACCACCGCACGATCATCAGCGCTGGGTTTGTTCCAATCCGGATACACCAACGGCCGATCAGCCCCTTTCTCGCGCAGCGCCAACACCCGCTGCTCCCAGCCCTGCACCATCGCCTGGTAGGCGGCTTCGCCCTGCGCCTGCTGCAACCACGCCGCCGTCATGAAGTTGGCGAAGCCTTCGTTGAGCCAGAAGTGCTCCCAGCTGGCACAGGTCACGCGTACACCCCACCATTGATGCGCAGCTTCGTGGGCGATCAAGCCGGTCTGGGTGGGATCATCCAGCACGCCTTTGCCATAGGCCTCCGACATCACCGACAGACCGGCCATTTCCTGGCCGATGGTGTTGGCGACCAGCGCCTGCCGATAGTCGCCTTCATAGGCCAGGCCTGCGCGTGCGGCGAAGAAGTCGAGCATGTCGTCGGTGGCGGCGAACACCTGCCGCAGTTCCGCCTCGGAGCGGTCCTTCGAGTAGAACTGCAAGTGCCCCTGCCGTGCGTGCTGATAAGGGCCGGCAGCAAAGCCATAGACAAACGCGGGCGTTGGTTTGCGCAGCTGCCAACGGTGTTCGATGCGACCATCACCGAGCAGGCGCGATGGCATTTCATCGCCAACCGCCGTCGCATGCAGGTCGCGAGGAAGGCGCAGCGCCAACTGCAGCGTAGCGCGCTCGTCCGGCGCATCCACCGACGGCATCCATTGGCTGGTGGAAAATATCGTGTAGACCTCGTTGCGTTCGGCGGCGAACTCCAGGCCAAAGCGCGGCTTGCCGCGGTAGTGCAGACGCACGCTGCTTTGCTGGCCCGCCATCAACGTTGTTGCAAGGCTGATGGCCAGCTTTCCATCGGCCTGCTGGAAGCTGAGCGGCTTGTCATTCTGCGTAACCGAATCGACGACCAGCTCACCACTGTCCAGGACCAGCTGATGCAGTGGGGCCGTGGCGTCGAAGCGCACCAGGGTCTCACCCTTCAGCTGACCGGCGGCGATATCCAGATCCAAACTGGTTGCGTAGTGCAGGATATCGAAATCGCGTGGCTCCGCAGCGAAGGCGGATACGGTCATGGTCGATGCCAACAGTCCCAGTGCGATTCTGCGTTGCATCGGATCATCCCTGAGGAAAAAACCGATTGTAGGCCGCCGAGCTTGTAGGAGCGGCGTAAGCCGCGAAGCTGGAAATGCCCAGGCTGCCTGGAATGAATGCAATTGCAGCCACCCTGGCGGCTTTGTTTGCAGTGGCTTCGCGGCTAACGCCGCTCCTACAAAAACACTGCAAAACAAAACGCCGGCTTCTGGCCGGCGTTTTGTTCAACTCACGCAGGTTGGCGTATCAGCCTTCCCACTTGCCCTGTGCAGCCAGGCCGTTTTCCTTGGCGCGCTCGTACACGGTCTTCTGTGCGGCGGCGTAGTTGCCCTTCATGTCCTTGGCCCACAGCTTCAATGCAGCCTGCTGCATGGCGCGGCCGTAGGAGAAGCTCAGCGGCCACGGCAGGGTGCCCACTTCGTTCATGGCGTTGAGGTGCGCGGTGGACTGCTCATCGCTCTGGCCGCCAGACAGGAACACGATGCCCGGCATGATCGCCGGCACGGTCGACTTCAGGCACATCACGGTGGACTCGGCCACTTCCTCGACATCAACCTGCTCGTCGCAGGTCTTGCCCGGGATGACCATCGAAGCCTTCAGGATGGTGCCTTCCAGCACAACGTTCTGCTGGTACAGGGCGTCGAACAGCGAACGCAGGGTGGCTTCGGTGACTTCGTAGCAGGTCTCGATGTCGTGGTCGCCGTCCATGATCACTTCCGGCTCAACCATCGGCACCAGGCCGCATTCCTGGCACAGCGCGGCATAACGGGCCAGCGCATGCGCGTTGGACTCGATGCAGGTGCCCGACGGCATGTTTTCACCGATATTGATCACCGCACGCCACTTGGCGAAACGCGCGCCCAGCTTGTAGTACTCCTGCAGGCGCTCGCGCAGGCCGTCCAGGCCTTCGGTCACCAGCTCACCGGGGCAGCCGGCCAGCGGGTGCGCACCCTTGTCAACCTTGATGCCCGGGATCATGCCGTGGTCGGCCATGTACTTGGCGAACGGCACGCCGTCCTTGGTCGACTGGCGGATGGTTTCGTCGTACAGGATCGCGCCGGAGATATGCTCGTTGAGCTTCGGCGTGGTCAGCAGCAGTTCGCGGTAGGCACGACGGTTTTCTTCCGTGTTCTCGATGCCGACGCTTGCGAAGCGCTTGGCAATCGTACCGGTGGATTCGTCAATGGCGATGATGCCCTTGCCCGGGGCGACCATGGCCTGGGCGGTTTCAGCCAGCAGTTCGATGCTCATGAGGTTCCTGTGACAGCGTGCGGGAAAACCCGGATTATAGCCCGGCACGCTCACCGGCTGGCTGCCCGCAAGGTCTGGAATCGGTTTCAGGCTGTCAGGTCAGGACAAAACCTGTCCGCTCCGATCAACTTCTGACCGGAGCGGTGGCTTGTTGCTGGCGTCGCTTACAGGTCGCCCAGACCGCTGGCGCGGCCGTCGTTACCCACTTCCAGCAGGCGCAAGGTGTTGGTGGCGCCATGGGTTTCCATGTGCTCGCCACTGGTGAACACCACGCGATCACCCGCCTGCAGCAGGTTGGATTCGACCAGCAGGCGGATACTGCCGCGCGCGGCTTCACGCGGGGTGAAGCCACGGCTGTCGAAGTTGATCGGGAACACATCGCGCATCAGCGCCATCTGCCGGCGCGCACCGTCGTGGCGGGTGACCGCGTAGATCGGCGATTTGGCGCGGAAGCGCGATAGATAACGGGCGGTACCACCGGATTCGGTCATTGCCACGATCGCGCGCACGCCCACGTGCTGGGCCAGGAACATGGTGCCCATGGCGATGGCCTGGTCGGCACGCTCCAGGTTGCGCGGCGAGGCATTGAAGTCGGTCTCGGTCTGAAACTGGCGCTCGGCGCCCAGGCAGATGCGAGCCATCGCCTCGACCGCCTTGACCGGATAGGCACCGGCCGCGGTTTCGGCCGACAGCATCACCGCATCGGTACCGTCGATGACCGAGTTGGCCACGTCCAGCACTTCGGCGCGGGTCGGGATCGGGCTTTCGACCATCGACTGCAGCATCTGGGTGGCGGTGATCACCACCTTGTTCTGCGCCAGCGAGGCCTTGATGATCTTCTTCTGCAGGCCCGGCAGTTCGGCGTCGCCGATTTCCACGCCCAGGTCGCCACGCGCCACCATCACCACATCGCTGGCGTCGACGATCTCTTCCAGGTTCTCGATGGCTTCGGTGCGCTCGATCTTGGACACCAGCGCGGCGTAGCAGCCGTGCGACTCGGCGATTGCGCGCGCGTCATTCATATCCTGCGCATTGCGGCAGAACGAGACGGCGATGAAGTCAACGCCGATCTTGGCGACGATGCCGATCAGCTCCTTGTCGCGCTCGGTCAGCGCACCCAGCGACAGGCCACCGCCCTGCTTGTTCAAACCCTTTCGGTCGGACAGCACGCCGTCGTTGAGCACGGTATTGATGATGCGCTCGCCCTGCACTTCCACGACCTGCAGCTGCATCAGGCCATCGTCGAGCAGCAGGACGTCGCCCGGCGCCACGTCCTGCGGCAGACCGAGGTAGCTCACGCCCACCTGGCTGGTATCACCGGCCGGTGCCGAGGTGCTGGCGATCAGGTCGAAACGGTCGCCGGCCTTCAACGAAATCTTGCCTTCGGCAAAACGCTCGATGCGGATCTTCGGGCCCGGCAGGTCAGCCAGGATGCCGACTTCCACACCAACGCGCTGGGCGGCGGCACGCACGTCAGCGGCACGCTTGGCCTGGCCGGACGGATCACCGTGGGAGAAGTTCAGACGCACAACATTGACACCGGCGCGGAACAGATCGTCCAGCACGCCCGGCGCGTCAGTTGCCGGCCCGAGGGTGGCGAGGATCTTGGTGCGGCGCTGACGTTCAATCATTGTGCGTGGTCTCCCTAATAGACCGCCGAAAGTAGCACATCCATTGCATGACAACGATGTCGCATACGATTTCATACGACACTTTCTGCTGTGTCCCAAAGACAGGCCAGACAGCGGATCTGGACATACCGTACGGTATGACAACGCGGGACCTATAGCTGACCTGCATAGGTCGATAAGCCTGGGTGATAGCTCAGCACGCGGATGTTGCTGTTGCGTGTTGGCTGGAGGGGAAGTTGTGCTGCTTTGCAGCAAGGAAAGTTGGCAGTGGAGACATGCCGGGGACATCGGGTGACAAGTGAAGCGGGTGGGCAGCGAAGGCCAGGAGGCTTTCCCAGAGACCCTTCAGATCGTCATTCCCGCGCAGGCGGGAATCGCTCCCCGCTCTTCACCTTGAACTACGCCGCTCGTACCCAATCAACATCAAAGCCAAAAAGCCAAGAGCGATTCCCGCCTGCGCGGGAATGACGAATCAGCTTTTTATGTGTACTGGAACCATCGCGGCTCCGGCTGCAGGAGCCGCGAAAACCAAAGCGTTTCAATCAACCGCGCAACACCGCCGCCAACTCATCCGGCGTAGCCGCCAACGCGCCAGCCCCGGCAGCAACCAGCTCCTCACGACCACCAAAGCCCCACAACACACCGACATTGCGCATGCCGTGGTGACGCGCGCCTTCGATGTCCATGCGGCGGTCGCCGATCATCCAGCACTGCGGCGCCTGCAATTGCAGACGCTGCAAGGCCTCGGCGATCAACTCCGGCTTATGGCTGCGCGAACCATCTTCGGTCGCACCGATGATGTCCTCGAAGCAGCCACCAAATGGCAGATGCTCGACGATGCGCCGCGCATGCGGCTCGTTCTTGGCGGTGACCACGGCCAGCCGATGGCCGGCCGCGTGCAGGCCCTGCACGACATCACCGATACCGGCGTAGATGTCGTGCTCCTTCCAACCGTGCTCATCGAAACGCTCGCGGTACAACTCCACCGCCCGCTCCACGCGCAGGGCGTCGCCAAACAAGGGCTTGAAGCTGGTACGCAGCGCCGGGCCGATCCACTTGCGCAGCTCGGCGTCGCCCGGCACCGGATGCTCCATCTGCTCCAGTGCAAAAGCCACGCAGCGAGTGATGCCGACGGCCGAATCAATCAGCGTGCCGTCGAGATCGAAAAAGAAGACGTCGCGGCTCACTGGCCGCGAGCCTCCAGCGCCGCCACCGCCGGCAAGGTCTTGCCTTCCAGGAACTCCAGGAACGCGCCGCCGCCGGTGGAGATGTAGCTGACCTGCTTGGCGATGCCGTACTTGTCGACCGCGGCCAGGGTGTCACCACCGCCGGCAATGGAGAATGCATTGGAGCTGGCGATGGCCTTGGCCAGTGCTTCGGTACCCTTGCCGAAGGCATCGAACTCGAACACGCCGACCGGGCCGTTCCAGACCACGGTGCCGGCCTTGGCAATCAGCTCGGCGTACTGCGCGGCAGTCTGCGGGCCGATATCCAGAATCATGTCATCGGCGCCGACCGCATCGACCGCCTTGACCGTGGCCGGGGCATCGGCGGCGAAGGCCGGTGCCACCACCACGTCGGTCGGCAGCGGGATCTCGGCACCGCGTGCCTTGGCGTCGGCATCGATCTTGCGCGCGGTGTCGAGCAGGTCGTTCTCGACCAGCGACTTGCCCACGCCATGGCCTTCGGCCGCGATGAAGGTGTTGGCGATGCCGCCACCAACGATCAATTGATCGACCTTGCTGACCAGGCTGGACAGCAGTTCCAGCTTGGTCGAGACCTTGGAGCCGGCCACAATCGCCAGCAGCGGGCGCGCCGGGTTGGCCAGCGCCTTGTCCAGCGCGTCGAGCTCGGCCATCAGCAGCGGACCGCCGGCAGCGATCGGAGCGAAGCGGATCACGCCATGGGTCGAGGCCTGAGCGCGGTGTGCGGTACCGAAGGCGTCCATCACGAACACGTCGCACAGCGCCGCGTACTTCTGCGACAGGGCCTCATCGTCCTTGCCCTCACCCACGTTCATGCGGCAGTTCTCCAGCAGCACGATCTGGCCCGGGGCCACATCGACGCCGTCCACCCAGTCCTTGACCAGCGGCACGTCCACGCCCAACAGCTCGGACAGACGCTTGGCCACCGGCGCCAGTGAATCGGCTTCGCTCCACACGCCTTCCTTGGGACGGCCCAGGTGCGAGGTCACCAGTACAGCGGCGCCCTTCTCCAGTGCCAGCTTCAGGGTCGGCAGCGACGCGGTGATGCGCTGCTCGGAGGTGATCTTGCCGCTCTCGTCGATCGGCACGTTCAGATCCTGGCGGATCAGTACGCGCTTGCCGGAAAGGTCGAGGTCGGTCATGCGAACGATGGACATGGCAGGATCAGCTCCGCAAAGTAGGGGAAACCGCAATTCTCGCCCGCCCCGCCGACCGGGGCAAACCTTGAGTGAAATGGATGTCACCACGTCTGCCGCAACCCGAACTGTCCAGCCCCCGCCTGCGCCTGCGCGAAGTCCGTGATGACGACGCTGCGGCGCTGTTCGCCATCCACAGCGATGCGCGGGTGATGCGCTACTGGAGCTACCCGGCCTGGACCGAACTGGCACAGGCGGAACAGAAGATTGCCGACATCCAGCGCCAGCGCCGCGAACTGGACATGCTGGTCTGGGCAATTGCCGACGCGGACACCGACCTGTTGATAGGCAGCAGTGCCATTTTCTACATGGACCTGGCACAGGCCCGTGCCGAGATCGGTTACAGCCTGCATCCCGACTGGCAGGGCCGCGGCCTGGCCAGCGAAGCCCTGCAACTGGTACTGGGCTACGTGTTCAACGAATTGGGGCTGCGCCGCATCGAGGCCGACATCGATCCACGCAACCTGCCCTCCTGCCGCCTGGTGGAAAGATTCGGCTTCGTCCGCGAAGGCCTGCTCCGTGAGCGCTGGCAGGTAAACGGCGAGATCTGCGACAGCGCCATCTACGGCCTGCTGCGCCAGGATTTCAAACTGTAGCGCCGAGCCATGCTCGACTGCAGGCCTCACCAGCAACCCACACTACCTGTGGGACCGGCGTAAGCCGCGAAGCTACCACTCCAACAGCTGCCCGAGCCGATCGCAGTTACAGCTATCTTGGCGGTTTGCATTGCACCAGCTTCGCGGCTTACGCCGCTCTCACAAATGCGTCGGGGAAGCCGCTACCGAGCATGGCTCGACATTACCGGTCACAACGGCAGGCGATGCACGATGAAGTTCACCACGTTCTCCATCGCTCCCGGATCAACATTGCTCAAACCGATCACCACGTAGCCCTGCTCAGGCAGCACCACCAGCGATGTATTCGCGCCTGGCGCGCCGCCTTCGTGCCCGTACTGGCGCTCCGCGCCCTTCCCGCTGACCATGAAGCCATAGCCATACCACGCCTTGTTGTTCTGCGGTGATGTAGCCAGCGCCAACGATTCGGGCGATATCAGCCGACCGGCGCGCAGTGCTTCGGCAAACTTCAGCATGTCGCCAAGCGTGCTGTAGCCACCGCCAGCCGACGTGCCACGCCACGGCAGGGTCTTGGTTTCCTGCACCCACTTTCCGTCAAGCTTGGCATAGGCGACTGCACGCCCGGGAACAGCAGTCGACTCGGGCTCCGAACCGGTCGCAGCCATACCAGCGGGCCGATGGATATGTTGCTCCACGTAGTCGTAGTACGACTGCCCGCTCACCGCCTCGATGATCGAGCCAAGCAGGATATAGCCGTAGTTTGAATAACCATCCTCACTGCCCGGGGTCGAGCTCGGCGGCGCGGCACTGGCCAGGCTCCAGTAATCATTCAAGGTGCGCAAGGATTGCGAGCGCTTCTCGAATTCCTCGCCGAACACGTCACCAAGGCCGCTGGTGTGATTGAGCAGCTGGCGGATGCTGATTGCCCTGGCCACTTCCTGGTTCGGATAGTTCTCCAGGCGCGTGGCAATCGTGTCATCCAGCGACAGCTTGCCCGCCTGCTGCAACTGCAGGATGGCCACGGCAGTGAACATCTTGTTCAAAGAGGCCAGACGGAACCGGGTTGTTTCATCGACTCCAACCGCGCGCTCACGATCCGCGGCACCGCCATGCCAGGCCAACAAAACCTTGCCGTTCTTCGCCACCAGCAGTGCACCAGACAAGCTGTCAGCTGCACGCCCGGCATCCAGCCTTGCCTTGCCTGCGGCCAGCACCTGATTCAGGGACATCCGCTGCGGCTTGAACTCATCCGGCAGGTCCGTCCCTTCCAGCTGCAACTTGGTGACATCAAACCCATCCGCAGGATCCAGATCCAGCGTCGCCAGCACGCCACGATCGGTCATCTCCGACAGCAAGATCAGCTGCGCGCTTTCCGCCGAGCTGGATTTGACGCCCAACAGCTTGAACGTTCCCAGTGATTGGCGGATATCCAGAAAGCGTTGCGCCTCCTGCCCAACTTTGTAGTCGGCCAGGAATGTCTGCAGCGCATCGCGCTCACCGCTGTTGTACGCCGCAAGCCATAGGCCGAAGATCTGCTCGGCGTAGGCATCGGGCAAAGGCTGCTTGGCAGCGGCAACGGTCGAGGAACCAAGCAGAACTGCAACCGCAAATGACTTCAAACGCATAAGCCAACCGATCCCTTCCATTGCCGGCGACACCTGTAGTGCCGAGCCATGCTCGGCAGGGGCATTACCGACACATCCGGATTGTAGGAGCGGCGTCAGCCGCGAAGCAGATAGACCAATAGAGCAAAAAACCACCCCCTCCCCGGCCCTCCCCTTCGCTGTGCGAAAGGGAGGGAGGTACGTCGGCCAGGCGTAATGGGAAAGCCCCTGCCGAGCATGGCTCGGCACTACCTCAGGTCTCTCTTTTTATCGGCGCGGCTGCTGCGAATCAGGCTGAACGCAAAACCCGCAACTGCTGCCGCACCAAGTACCAGCACCGACCACAACACGATGTTCTTCCAATCGCGCGGTGCTTCGGCCTGCTGATAAGCAGCATCACCGGCGCGCTGCGCACCCGCACCCAGCGTCGCCGCGACCGGCTGCCATTGCGCGCCGTTATGAGCACGCAAGGCCGCCAACATCGGATCCAACGCTGCCTGCGCCTTGCCCTCATCCGCGCTGCCTGCAACCAGCAGGTAGGGCGCGCGGCCCTGCGCGAGAAACACCACACTGCCGGGGCGATAACCCAGACGCAAGGTCGGCGCAGCAGCAGGCACCGCGCCGGGCTCTGCCTGCAGGCGCCACTGCCTGTCATCCACGATGCCGGACGTTTCCAACGGCGGCGAACGCTGCTGCTTTCCTGCCTGGCTGAGGTTCCACGCATTCCAGCCCGTGGTCAGTGTCTGCCACACCGGCTCACCATTGGCAGCGCGCGCGCGATCTTCGTCGCGACTGGAGACAGTCCAGCTCACCGCGCTGTTCGGCGGCATCACCACATCCAAGCGCTGAACCGGAAATCGGCCCTGCAAGCGGTACAGATAACCATCTTTACCGTTGCCACCGGCAGCCGCCTGCAGTTCCTGCCATTGCCAATCACCAACCTCGACCGCATCAGCGAACTCACCGCGCAGGCCCTGCAGTTGCGGCGCGCCGCTACGCTGTAGCGGTACCAGACGCAGATAGCGCAGGCCTGATTCGACCTTGATACTGTTGCTGCGCAGCTCGTTGCCCTGGTTGCGCAGCTGCACCAGCCGCACCTGCGGATCCAGCACCTGCCAGCCACGCAGGTCATCGCTGCCTTCGAGGCGATAACCGAGATCCAGCGTCGCTGCGGTGTCACTCCAATCCACCAGCAGCTTGTGCAGCTTGCCAGCCTCGTCACCAAGATCGATCAGCCATACCGGGTCAGCGCTACCAACGGCAGTTGTCGCACCCACCGAATTGCGGATCGACACCACTTTGCCAGCGGTATCGCGCTCCACCACGATGCTCAGGTCCTCATCGCCGCCCGCGCTTGCCGCAGGCAATGCAAACCATTGCAACGGCGCGATACGCACCGCACCGCCCAGCGGGGTTGCGGCGGCATACACCGCACTGGCCACCGGCTTGCCGTCAGCATCGATCACCCGCACATCGCGCAGGTCGCGCCAATGCACGGCGGCATACACCGATGCATCCAGCGGCACCCGGTAGGCGCCAGCATCAGGCTGGGACAGCTGCAGCGGCCATTGGCGGGCGAAATCGTCGGCGGCGAGTGCACTGAAAGGCAGCAAGGCCAATACCAGCAGGCGCTTGATCATGCGGTTGTTTCCTCGTTGTTTGTTCCAGCACCCTGCCTTCGTGGCGGTGCAGGCGCCAGCCAGCCCACCAGGGTGCACAGCAGTCCGTAAGCGATGAAGGCGCCGATACCGAGCAGGTCACCCAGGTTGCCGCGATCGATCAACAGCAGCTTGGCCAACACCACGCTCATCAGGATGGCGCCGGCCAACCACAGCCCCCACTGGCCGCGACGCGAGCCGGAAATCCAGCCGATCACGCCCAGCAGGCTCCAGACCACGGTCAGGCTGGTCTGCGCCAATTTGGTGCCGAGCAGGCTGTCGCTCCACGGCACATCACCCCAGTGATGCACCGCACGCAGCGTCATTATCGTGACCAGTACCAGTGCAGCCACTGCCGTACCCACCAACTGCATTGGCAGCACTGCTGCGCTGCCGTTCTGACGCAGACGCATCGCCAGCAAGGCAAGCACGGCGATCTCAGCAAGCTCCAATGGGTTCAACACAACAATCCACGGCAACGGCGCAGCCGAGCCGGAGCTGGTCAGCGACGTCAGCCACCACAAGCCCAACGCTGCGAACACAGCGATCTGCAAGGCCTTGCGATAGCGATCAAACGCCTCACCCAGCGGCTGCGACAACCACGCCCAGCGATACATCGACAACACCGCCAGCAACAGCCACGGCAGCGCCAACAACATGCCCACCCAGCCTTCGGCCAGCGTGAAGCGATCGCCGATATGCCAGGCCAACAGCGACAACACGGTCGGCCACAGCAACCACCAGGCCAGCTGCGCCAAACCAGCAACCTTGCCGCTGCCAGCGCGCAGGCACATCAGGCTGCGCACACCCAAGGCAGCAAAGATCGCCCAGGCAATCGCTCCGTAGCCCGCGAACGGCTGCCCGTACTCGGACACCTGCAGGAAGGCGATCGGGAAGGCCATCACCAGACCGCCCAGCGTGGTCAGGGACAGCGCCAACGCAGGTGCACGTCGCTGCACTTCCGCCGCCAGCCAACCGGTTACACCTAGCAGCAGCAACACTGCATGCAGGCGACTGTCGACTTCGACGAAATCGCCGATCTCCAGGATCACATTGCCCAGCCACCAGGCCAGCGCCCACAGGTAGGCCACAGTCGCTACCTGCGAATTGCCCGCGCTTCGGTACCACCACGCGGTGGCGAAGCCGGCCACGGCGATCAGCAAGGCGCCCATGAAGGCGGCGTTGGCAATGGCAGTCGTCGCGCTGAGATGGCTGCCGGACACACCAATCGCCAAGGCCCCGGCAGCGGCCAGTTGCAGGCCAAGACCTGTCCAACGGGCCAGACGACGGTCCTGGGTCAGGCCCAGCCAGACCAGACCCGCACCTTCCAGCGCGAACACCGATGCGGTTGCCTTGGCCGACAAGGCCAGCGGAACCGCCAAGGTGGCAAAGCCCACGGCGAGAATGGCGTAGCCGCGTGCCAGCACATTCAAGCGTGCGTTATTGATCAGCGCGCGCGCCAACACTGCATACAGTGCAGCCACACCCAATGCGCAGAATGCCAAGGGCATGCGATCGCCCTGCAACAACGCGGCCTGCAACGAGAATGCGATCAGCGGCGTGCCAAACAACAGGCAGCCATCAATGCGCGCATTGCCTGCGCTGCTGGCCTTGCGCGCATACAGCAAGGGCAACAGCAGATAGAACACGAAGAACAACACCAGGAATGGCTCGGTGCTGTTGAAATTGGCCGGGGTGTACTTCAATACGCCCCAGGCCGTGCCAATGCCCCAGGTGAAGATAAATCCCAGCAGGTTGAGGATGCGCCACGGCCGCACCCACGCGATGGCGAAGATGCCGGCATTGAGCAATGCGTAGTACGAGAACAGGGCCACATGATTGCCGCTGCCATCGGACAACCAGATCGGCGCCATGAAGCCAGCCAGTACACCAAGAATCGCCAGGGTTCTGCTTTCCTGCAGAACCGCCATCACCGACAGGCCGGCAATCAACACCACACTCAATGCAAATGCGGCGCCAGTGCCGATCATTCCGTAGTTCTTGCAGGCGGAAAACACCACCAGCAACAGGATGCCGATCATGCCGCCCTGCATCGCCAGGGCGAAGGTGCGGTGGCTCTCGCGCTTGCTCCAAGCGAATACCAGACCTGCCAAGGCTGCGGCACTGATGCCGGCCAAACGCAGGCTCGGCGGCACCACGAACCAGCCCTGGTCGCTCGCGTACTTCAGCAAGGCTGCGACGCCAGCCAGCAGCACCAGCATGCCGACCTTGACCGGCACATTGCCGCTGGTCAGCCATTGCCTGGCGTAAGCCAGTGCGCGCTCGATGAAATTGGGTTCGGCCGGCTCCGCGGGCTCGGTCCGAGTCCAATCCTGCTCCGGAGGCGGCTGGCGGCGCGCAGGAATGGGGCGGCGCGGCTCGCTTGCCAGTGGATCGAGCGGGTCTGGCCTGGGCGGCAGAGGCGGTGGCGCTGGCGAGGCTGCGACGGGCTCAGCCGCAGGCTGCGGCGATACAGCCGCCGACGGCTCGACAAGGGATTGATCTGAATCGAGCTCTGGTTCGGGCTCGGGCTCGGGCTCGGGCTCGGGCTCCGCCCAAGCGTAGGGCCGTATCGCCTCGGCGCGCTGCCGGCGTGGTGCGGCTTCCGTCTCGCCAGCATCCAGTCGCGCTTCCAGCAGGGCCACGCGGCGCTTGAGCGAGGACACCGATACCACGGCAGCCACCAGCAACACTGGCATCGCCAAGGCGGCCAGTACCAGCAACACTATCAACAACACCCAACCCTCGTCCATTGATCATCCTTGTGCACCTGAACGTGCTGCATCACCTTATCGGGGCCACCTGAAAACGCAAGGTGCCCCCAGTCAGCTTCAGCCCGTCCCTATGACGCAATGCTGTTCGCAGAAGCATTTGAGCCACGTTGAGACCAGACAGGCCGTGCTTTTGTAGGAGCGGCGTGAGCCGCGAAGCCGGCGCATCATCAGATGGCATGGATACCAAAGGCTTCAGAAACATCAGCTTCGCGGCTCACGCCGCTCCTACAGAACGGTGCCAGCGCAGCACTGACACCGGCTTCGTAAACCGGGTGGTGGGCTAACAGCATCAGCCTTATAAAGAACCTTCTTCAGCATCGCGCTGGCGATCATCGAATTCAGAGCGGGCCTGGTCCATCTGCGGCTGGTGTGCCCAGGCCCATTGCAGCAAGGCATCCACCGGCTGCAGCAGGGATTTCCCCAGTTCGGTCAAGGCGTAGTCCACCTGCGGCGGTACGGTCGGGTAGACGCTGCGACTGACCAGACCATCCCGCTCAAGCCCACGCAAGGTACGCGCCAGCATGCGTGGCGACACACCGCTCAGCTCGCGCCGCAGCTGATTGAAACGGCGGGGTTGTTCACGCAATGCGATTACCGCCAACAGACTCCATTTCTCGCCGACGCGGTCCAGCAGCAGTCGCATCTGTTGGCAATACGCGGCGTCTTCACCTGTCGCTGGGCCAGTATCACCGGTGTGAGTTGCTGTCATCGGCGTGCCTCCTTGTGGCCTAGAACCGCGCACCCATCAATAGAGCATGTAGCCGCAGGCGGGCGCCAGCCCACCAACGCGGCCCCAACAAACTAGGAGTCACCGATGTCCAACCTGATCCTCCGCAATGAGCCGCTGGGCCGTCCGTGGCCGGGCACCGATCCCTTCCTGTTCTGCGCCCATCATCTGGACCAGTACCCGCAGGCGACCGCCGAGCAGGGTGTGGACATGCGCCAGCTGGGCGGCCGTGAACTCGGCCATGACTTCAGCGGCAAGGACGGCTTCAGCATGTACCACGGGGTCAACGTGCCAGGCTTCCCCGCCCACCCGCACCGTGGCTTCGAGACCATCACCATCGTGCCGCAGGGGCTGGTGGACCACGCCGATTCGCTGGGTGCGACCGCGCGCTACGGCGATGGCGACGTGCAATGGCTCACCGCCGGTGCTGGCACCCAGCATTCGGAGATGTTTCCGCTGCGTTCGCGCGAGCATGACAATCCGCTGGATCTGTACCAGATCTGGTTGAACCTGCCGCCGCAAAGCAAGATGGCCGATCCTGAGTTCGTGATGCTGTGGGGCGAGAACATTCCCAACTACCGCATCGACGGCGTCGATGTGAAGGTGATTGCCGGCCGTTATGTCCCGCAGGAAGCCGGCCATGCCGAGCTGCTGCCGCTGGCAACTGGACGCAGCTCCTGGGCGGCCAATCCGCAAGCCGATGTCGCTGTCTGGTTGATCAGCCTGCAACCGGGAGCCTCGGTGAGCCTGCCGCCTGCCAACCTGCAAGGCAGCAGGCGCACGCTGTACTTCCACGCAGGCAAGCAGCTGCAGTTGGCTGGTGAGGCGATCAGCGGGCCGCGCTTGCTGGAAGTAGTTGCCGGCAATGCCTTGCCGCTGCACAACAATGGCGATGACGTGGTGCAGATTCTGCTGTTGCAGGGCCTGCCAATCGGCGCGCCGGTGGTGGCCTATGGCCCGTTCGTGATGAATACCGCCGAGGAAATCGAACAGGCACGGCGGGATTTTGGCCGCACCCAGTTTGGTGGCTGGCCGTGGTCGAGCCACGGGCCGGTGCATGCTGCTGGGCAGGGACGGTTTGCCAGGCATCCGGGCAGTGATGAGATTGAGTTGCCGCCTGGACAATGAGTAGGTTTTGGCAATTACTGAAAGCCCCTCTCCTCCACCTTTGGCGACTTGAGCTTTAGCCAGAGCCAGAGCAACTGCCAGAGCAACAGCACCCCTCCTAACCCTCCCCTTCGCCGCTGGCAAAAGGGAGGGCTTTAAACGCAGAACGGGCGCCTTTCGGCGCCCGTTCTGTTTACAGCTATTGCGTGGATCAGGCGGCGACGACGCGCACCATTTCCAGGCACTTGTTGGAGTAGCCCCACTCGTTGTCGTACCAGCTGACCAGCTTGACGAAGGTGCTGTCCAGGGCGATGCCGGCTTCGGCGTCGAAAACGGAGGTGTGGGTCTCGCCACGGAAGTCGGTGGCAACCACCTTGTCTTCGGTGTAACCGAGGATGCCCTTCAGCGCGCCTTCGCTCTGTGCCTTCACTTCGGCGCAGATTTCAGCGTAGGTGGCTTCCTTCTCCAGCTCGACGGTCAGGTCGACCACCGACACGTCCGAGGTCGGCACGCGGAAGCTCATGCCGGTCAGCTTCTTGTTCAATTCCGGGATCACCACGCCCACGGCCTTGGCAGCACCGGTGGAGGACGGAATGATGTTCTCCAGGATGCCACGGCCGCCGCGCCAATCCTTGTTGGACGGGCCGTCAACGGTCTTCTGGGTAGCGGTGGCGGCGTGCACGGTGGTCATCAGGCCACGCTTGATGCCCCACTTGTCGTTGATGACCTTGGCCAGCGGGGCCAGGCAGTTGGTGGTGCACGAGGCGTTGGAGACGATGCTCTGGCCAGCGTAGGTCTTGTGGTTCACGCCGAACACGAACATCGGCGTGTCGTCCTTGGACGGGGCCGACAGGATCACCTTCTTGGCGCCCGCGTCGAGGTGCTTCTGCGCGGTTTCCTTGGTCAGGAACAGGCCGGTGGACTCAATCACCACGTCGACGCCCACTTCGTCCCACTTCAGGTTGGCCGGGTCGCGTTCCTGGGTCAGGCGGATCTTCTTGCCGTTGACCAGCAGGTCGCTGCCCGACACTTCCACGTCGGCCTTGAAGCGGCCATGCACGGAGTCGTACTTGAGCATGTAGGCCAGGTAATCCGGCTCCAGCAGATCATTGATGGCCACGATCTCGATGTCGTTGCCGAAGTTCAACACTGCCGAACGCAGCACATTGCGCCCGATGCGACCGAAACCGTTGATGCCGACCTTGATTGCCATGTTCACAAGCTCCTGCAGCCGCAAAACCGTTGCGGCGGGGTGGAAAGGGGAGGCCATTCTAGCAGGACAGCTGCCGACCCCGTGGGCGGCCGCAGCTGAGCGCCAGCTGAGCGCAAACCCCTGTTTGATCAGGATCAAAGCGGTACCCGGGCGCTGACCGGACACTGGTGCCACCTCCACCAAGTAACGGAATTACACATGCGCAAGACCTCCGCCCTGCTGCTCTCCGCCATGGCCGCCGCCGTGTCCCTGGCTGCCGCCGCCCCCGCCATGGCCCAGTCCAAGGGCGATTGGACCCTGGGCGTCGGCGTCCACGCGGTTGACCCGAAGTCCGATGCCGGCGATCTGAATGGCACTGCGCTGGGCCTGGGCAAGCTGTCCACCAAGGTCGACAGCGACGTCAAGCCGACCGTCACCTTTGAATACTTCGTCGCCGACAACATCGGTATCGAAGTGTTGGCAGCACTGCCGTTCAAGCACGACGTCAGTATCGACGGCGTCGGCAAGGTCGGTGAAACCAAGCAGCTGCCGCCGGTGGTCTCGCTGCAGTACCACTTCACCAACAGCAGCAAGGTCACCCCGTTCGTCGGCCTGGGCGTGAACTACACCAAGTTCTTCAGCACCGACAGCAAGGGCGCACTGGCTGGTACCAAGCTGAAGCTGGAAGACTCGTGGGGCCTGGCCGCCCATGCCGGCCTGGACTTCGCCGTCAGCGACAAGGGCGCACTGCGCGTTGACATGCGTTGGGCTGACATCGACACCAAGGTGAAGGTCAACGGCAACAAGCTGGGCACCGCCAAGATCGATCCGTTGGTGTACGGCGTGGCTTACGTCTTCAAGTTCTGAGCCTCACCGCAGTTGTTGGGTAGCGAAGCACTATCCTCCCCAAGCGAGCACGCCTCCGGTCACAACCGGTGGCGTGTTTCGCCATCTGGCGCACGCAGCTGAGACCAGCACAGCCGTTACAATGACGGCATGAACAAGCTCCACCGCCTCCTGATGCCAGCATTCGGCATCGCAATCGCTGTCTCCGCAACCCTCCCCGGCCAGGCACTGGCCTGGGGCGCGCAAGGCCACCGTTTGGTCGCACGCATTGCCGAAACCCGCCTGGACCCTGCCGCCAAGGCTGAAGTCGAACGCCTGCTGGCAAGCGAGCCCGGCACCACCCTCAGCAGCATCGCCCCTTGGGCCGACCAGCTACGCGCCAACGACCCCGATCTGGGCAAGAAGTCGGCTGGCTGGCACTACGTCAACATGGCCGAGGATGGCTGCATCTTCTCCCCGCCCAAGCACTGCCCTGACGGCAACTGCGTGGTAGGTGCTCTGCAGCAGCAAAGTGAGATTCTGACCAACCGCCAGCTCAGCGACGCCGAACGCCTGCAGGCGCTCAAGTTCGTCGTGCATCTGATCGGTGACCTGCATCAACCGCTGCACGCCGGCTACGGCCACGATCGCGGCGGCAACACCTACCAGCTGCAGTTCAACGGCCGCGGTACCAACCTGCATTCGGTCTGGGACAGCGGCATGTTCTACGCGCTGCAGTTGAACGACGATCAGTTCCTGCAACGTCTGCAGGCGCTGCCAGCACCGGCACGAACACGCGCACCAGACCTGCAGCGCGATCCCGCCTTGTGGGCTGAGCAAACCTGCCACATCGCCACCCGCAAAGGCCTGTACCCGGACGGTCACAAGATCGACGAGCGCTACACCGCTGTGTGGGAACCGGTTGCCGAAGCTCAGCTTCGCCTGGGTGGTGAGCAACTGGCGGCACTGCTGAACCAGTTGCTCGATACTCCCTGAGAGAAACACGCCTGCGTCGAAGCAGGCGTGCACTCAGTGCAGGCCGTCCTGACGCCGGACCTGCGCCCTGCCCTCCACCACTTCGAAGGTAAAGGCATAGGCCAGGGTTACCGGCACCGCCTCGATGCGTGAGGCAGTTGTGCAGTCCCCGTTCGAAGGCGCCTGCACGCCGGCAGCGTAATGACAGACCGCGGCCGGCTCGAACGACCACCCGGAAGTAGCTGTCACCGCAGCCTGCAGCAGGCCAGCGTTGGCCCCATCATTTCCCGCAGCGCAGGCCGAATGCGCCAACAGCGGCGTACTGCGTTCCACCCGGCCCTGCGCATCAAGGATGACATTCACGCACACCGTGGTGGCAGCCAGCGAACGCTTGGCATATTCCAGCGGCAATACCGGGTCATCGGCACTTAGCGCAACCGGCATACGGAAGCTTTCCGTCGCCGCCAACTGATAGGGCTGTATCTCGCCAGGGGCACCGGACGACTCGGGCGTCAGCATCTGCCGGTGCTGGTTGAGGTTGAAACTGCTGCTCGCCTGCTCCTTCGCCGGCTGCGTCGCACAACCTCCAAGCACCAACACCAGCAGCATCACCGCATAGCCGCGCACCTCAGCCCCTGCTCTGGGTTTCGGAGTAGTGCATTTCCTCATCATCCATATCGAACGAGATCGGTACCCGGATAAGGCCGGCGACCGGCTTGCCGTCCTTCATCGCCGGCGTGAAACGCCACTGCCTTGCAGCGGCAATCGATACTTCCTCGAACACACCCTTGGGATGCGCCTCGGTGACGACCACGTCGGTCGCCCGGCCCTCAGCGTCTACCGCGATACGCAACACCACCTTGCCCGTGGTGCGGCTGTCCACCGCGGCGCGCGGATAGCTGGGCGGCGGCATACGCCCTGCACTCTGCAAGGCCACCTGCTCGGCCTTGCCGGAACCTGCCGATACGATGGCCGGGTCCCCCGCCGCCAAGGCGATCGAACGCAGCTCCAGTGCCCAGGTCGAGCGCCCATCGGCGGTGGACACTTCGATGCCTGCGGCCACATCGGGCTTGATCAGCAAGGTCGGCGACGAAATCAGGTCCCCGTTCGCCTTCAGCGTGCCTTTCAGCGTGAGCATGCCGTCGGCGGCCGGCTGCAGGGTGAACTCCGCTGCCCACTGCACGCCCTTGTCCGAGCTGGCACTGAAGGAAAACGGCGTGCCTGCCGATTGCTGCAGCTCGAAGCGCTGCCTGGTGCCTTCCAGCGTCGCTTCCACGAAGGTTGCGTACACCGTGCCCTTGCCGGTCGTTGTGGATGTCGATGAAGAAGAAGACGTGGACGTCGACGAGGACGTGGACACTGCCTTGCCCGGCTGCGCGGCCCAGGCGGTATAGCCGAAAGCGGACGACAAGCCCAACGACAGCACCAACATGGCACACCACTGCTTCCTGCCTGGTACGGGACGCTTCAACATGGCAATACGCTCCTTCAATGGATGGTGGTTCTGCCAGTGACACCCCACCGGCAACGGGGACGCGGCCAGCCCGGTCTTGAGCATGGCCTCGCCGTAACTGCGGCGTGCGCCCGACATCTGGGCAATCACACGTTCATCGCAGGACAATTCCTGGTCTTCGCGGCAGCAACGCAGTGCGAACAACAACAGCGGGTTGAACCAGTACAGGCACTGCAACAACGCCAGCAGTGCGTTGATCGCGATGTCACCGCGTTGCAGATGCACGCGCTCATGCAGCAGCACCAGTTGCTGCTCGATCAGCAGATAGCGTTGCTCGAAGCCAGCCGGCAGCACGATCCGCGGCCGCAACAAGCCCATCGCCGCAGGCAAGCCCGCCACCGCCTGTGCCTGCCACAAACCGTCATCGCGTTGGCTGAGCCGCCCCAGCCCGCGCTGGAAACTCCGCTGCTGGCGATACAGATGCACTGCCATCAACAACCCTCCGGCCAACCATGCGCAGCACAGCCACAGCGGCCAATGCGCAATCTCGGCAGGACCAGCAACTACTGCCTGCCCGACCTGTACCGCCACCTCGCTGACCCGCATCGGCACCGCCGCAACCCGTGGTGCCGGCAACAGCACCGCCAGCAGCGTCGCCGGCAACAGCAACCACAGCAGGTAAGCAGCGCTTGCCCCGAGCCAGCGCCGCAGCGGCCGGCGCAGGATCAGTGCCAGCGCAACTGCCGCACTGCTGGCCAAGGTGGTCTTCAGCAGCAGCGCAAGGATCTCAGTGCTGGTCATCGTCGAGCCCCTCCAGCAGTTTGCGCAGCTCGGCCACGTCCTCGCGGCTGAGCCGCTGGTGCTGGCTGAAATGGGCGACCAGCGGCGCAACCCGGCCATCAAACAGGCGCTCGATCAGGCTGCTGCTCTCTTCAAGCAACCAGGCATCGCGCTGCACCAGCGGCGTGTACAGGAAACGCCGTCCTTCCTTGGCTGCACTGATCGCGGCCTTGTTGAGCAGGCGGTTGAGCAGGGTCTTGACCGTGGCTTCGGCCCAGTCATTGCCACCGGGCAGTCGCGCGATGACCTCGTCTGCAGATAGCGGGTGCTGCCCCCAGAGGACTTCCATGACAACGGCCTCGGCCTCGCTGATACGGATCATCGTTTACGCCTGTAATTTTTTACGATTACACGAGTAAACGAAAGCCCTGTCAAGCCCTCACCAAGTGATTCAGGGGGGACATGCTGTAATGCCGATACCCCCGCAGATACCGGACACCATGCCCCATCACGTGACCGACCTCGACGCCGCCGTGGACTGGCTGCTGAGCAACATCCAAGGCCCACTGCGCATCGGCGCACCACTGGCGCTGGGCAAACCGCACCGTTTGCTCAATGCCTTGTACGCGCGTATCGAACACGACCCGGCGCGGCCCCTGCAGCTGTATACCGCGCTGTCCCTGAACCCGCCGCAGGCCAAAGGCGACGGTTTGGAAGCGCGTTTCATGCGCCCGTTCGTCGAGCGCCACTTCGGCGCCGACTTCCCGCGCCTTGCCTACTCCGACGCCATCGCCCGCGATGCGTTGCCTGCACATGTGCAGGTGGAAGAGTTCTACATGCAATCCGGTGCTTTGCTGCGGTCCACGCAGGCGCAGCGCTACTACACCAGCCTCAACTACACGCATGCCGCCGATGCGGTGGCGCAGCGCGCGCCGAATGCGATCGTGCAGAAAGTGGCCTACCGCGAAGGCAGCAACCAGCTGTCGCTGTCGTGCAACAACGACATCACCCAGGACACACTGGATGCCATCGCCAAGCGCGGCCTGCCCAAGCCCTTGTTGATTGCCGAGATTGATCCGCAACTGCCGTGGCTGGGCGGCACCGCCGCCGTTGATCCGGACTTCTTCGATCTGGTGATCACCCCCCCCGGTCCCTACCCACGGCTGTTTGGCCTGCCGCGGCAGCCGGTCAGCGATGCCGACTACGCGATCGGCCTGTATGCCAGCACCCTGGTGCGCGATGGCGGCACCTTGCAGATCGGTATCGGCACGCTGGCCGACGCACTCAGCCATGCGCTGGTGTTGCGGCATACCGACAACGCACGCTACCGGCAGATACTGCACGCGCTGGATCCGCAAATCGCCGAGCACCCGTTGGTGCATGAAGCAGGTGGACTGGGGCCGTTCGAGATCGGCCTGTATGGCTGCAGCGAGATGCTCAACGAAGGCTTCCGCAAGCTGGTGCAGACCGGCGTGATCTGGCGCAAGGTGCATGACGATCTTGGCCTGATGCAGCGCCTGGCCGACGGCACTGCCAGCAATGGTGACCGTGGCCGGCTTGCACGCGAAGGCGAGTACCTGCACGGCGCCTTCTATCTGGGCTCAGCCGAGTTCTACGACTGGCTGCGCAATCTCCCCGATGCCGAACGCGCTGCCATCGGCATGCGCCGCATCAGTGAGATCAACCAGCTCTACGGCGGCAACGAAGCATTGGAACGCCTGCAGCGCCGCGATGCGCGCTTCTTCAACTCCTGCATGATCGCCAGCGCGCTTGGCGCAGCGGCATCAGATGCATTGGAAGATGGCCGCGTGGTCTCCGGCGTCGGTGGCCAGTACAACTTCGTGGCGATGGCGCATGCCCTGCCCGATGCACGCAGCATCCTGATGTTCCGTGCGACGCGTGAGGATGGCGGCCAGCCGCAATCCAATGTGCGCTGGAACTACGGCCACACCACGATCCCCCGCCATCTGCGCGATGTCTTCGTCAACGAGTACGGCATCGCCGACCTGCGCAACCTGACCGACGAAGATTGCGTGGCCGCGATGAGCAGCATCACCGATGCGGCATTCCAGTCGGCGCTGTTGGATCAGGCCAAGGCCTCGAAGAAACTCGCTGCGAGCTTCAGCGTGCCGGCACAGTGGCAGCAGAACCGCGCCGAGGTGCTGCGCGCGAAACTTGCCCCATTCCGTGCCGATGGCAGTCTGCCGGACTACCCGCTGGGCAGTGACTTTGATGCCGTTGAACAGGATCTGGTACGCGCCTTGGGCTGGCTGAAATCAGCGACTGCGACGCCGATGGGCAAGCTGCGTACCGTCGTCGCAGCCGTGCGCCAACCGCCCGCCGAGAACGATGCGATGTACATGCAGCGGATGGGACTGGAGCGACCGGCCAATTTTGGCGAGCGGCTCAATGCCGGGTTGCTGCGGGTTGGTCTGGCGCGGAGTGCGGGGAAAGCTTGATGGTGTGAATCGCAATTTGATCGCACGCCGGGAAGCCTGGGTTTTGTAGGAGCGGTGTAAGCCGCGAAGCTGAGAACCCCTGGCTATCGACAGCTTTACCTGTTGCCAGCTTCGCGGCTGACGCCGCTCCCACAACGGCTGGGATACCGGGAAAGCCCCTTGCCGAGCATGGCTCGGCGCTACAGACCTGCCCCCTCCCTTTCGCGTAGCGAAGGGGAGGGTTAGGGAGGGGTTGGCCTTTCGCTGGGAAAGCCTCTTGCCGAGCATGGCTCGGCACTACAGATCTGCCCCCTCCCTTTCGCGTAGCGAAGGGGAGGGTTGGGGAGGGGTCAGCCTTTCGCTGGGAAAGCCTCTTGCCGAGCATGGCTCGGCACTACAGTTGCGGCGTAACCAAAACAAAGGCCGGGTTTCCCCGGCCTCTGTTCAAGACGTGCGACGGAAAGCTATCAGCCCGCGACCTGCGCCTTGGCCGCTGCCACAACCGCTTCGGTGGTGATGCCGAAGTGCTTGTACAGCTTGTCGGCCGGGGCCGATGCGCCGAAGGTATCCAGCCCGATAACCGCACCGTCCAGGCCCACGTACTGGCGCCAGAAACCGGTGACGCCGGCTTCGACCGCAACACGCTTGCGCACGGCATTCGGCAGCACGGACTCGCGGTAAGCGGCGTCCTGGCGATCGAACACATCGGTGCACGGCATCGACACCACGCGGGTCTTGATGCCGGCAGCGTCCAGCTCGGCCTTGGCGGCCACGGCCAGACCAATTTCCGAACCGGTGCCGATCAGGATCACGTCCGGGGTACCGGCGGCGTCAGCCAACACGTAGCCACCACGCTCGATCTGCTGCACCTGCTCGGCCGTACGCGGCTGCGGAGCCAGGTTCTGGCGGCTGAAGATCAGGCAGCTCGGGCCATCCTTGCGGACGATGGCAGCCTTCCAGCTGACCGCCGATTCGGCCGCATCGCAGGGACGCCACACATCGTTGTTGGGGATGTAGCGCAGCGAGGACACGTGCTCCACCGGCTGATGGGTCGGGCCGTCTTCGCCCAGGCCGATCGAGTCGTGGGTGAACACGTGGATGACGTGCGCCGGGATCAGCGCGCTCATGCGCAGCGCGTTGCGGGCGTAGTCGCTGAACACCAGGAAAGTGGCGTCGAACGGCAGGAAACCGCCGTGCAGGGCCAGACCATTGGCAATCGCGCTCATGCCGAACTCACGTACGCCGTAATGCACGTAGTTGGCATGCGGGTCTTCGCCGACCACGGTCTGCGCACCCTTCCACAGGGTCAGGTTGGAGCCGGCCAGGTCAGCCGAGCCGCCGATGATTTCCGGCAGCAGCGGTGCGAACGCCTGGATGGCGTTCTGCGATGCCTTGCGCGAGGCGATGTTCGGCGCTTCGGCCTGCACCTGGGCGATGTAGGCATCAGCCTGGGCGATGAAGTCAGCCGGCAGTTCGCCGTGCGAACGACGGGTCAGCTCGTCGGCATCGGCCGGGAACTGTGCGGCGTACTTGTCGAACAGCTGCTCCCACTCGGCCTGACGCAGGGTGCCGGTGCCGCCAGCGCGCCAACCGCCATAGATCTCTTCCGGGATCTCGAACGGGCCGTAGGCCCAGTTCAGCGCCTTGCGGGTGGCTTCCAGTTCGTCCTTGCCCAGCGGTGCGCCGTGGCTGGACTCCTGGCCGGCCTTGTTCGGCGAGCCAAAACCAATGGTGGTCTTGCAGCAGATCAGGGTCGGCTTGTCGAACTGCGACAGCGCCTGCTCGATGCCGGCCTTGATGCTTTCCGGATCGTGGCCGTCGACACCGCGCACCACGTTCCAGCCATAGGACTCGAAACGTGCCGGGGTGTCGTCGGTGAACCAGCCTTCCACTTCACCGTCGATGGAGATGTTGTTGTCGTCCCAGAAGCAGACCAGCTTGTTCAGGCCCCAGGTACCGGCCAGCGATGCGGCTTCGTGCGAGATGCCTTCCATCAGGCAGCCGTCGCCCATGAACACCCAGGTGCGGTGGTCGACGACTTCGAATTCCGGGCGGTTGTAGCGCTGCGACAGCAGCTTTTCCGCCAGCGCGAAGCCAACGGCATTGGCCAGGCCCTGGCCCAGCGGACCGGTGGTGGTTTCCACGCCCGGGGTTTCATGACGCTCCGGGTGGCCGGCGGTCTTGCTGCCCAGCTGGCGGAAGGCCTTCAGTTCCTCGATCGGCAGGTCGTAGCCGCTCAGGTGCAGCAGCGCGTAGTGCAGCATCGAGCCGTGGCCGTTGGACAGCACGAAACGGTCGCGGTTGAACCACTTCGGGTTGTTCGGGTTGTGACGGAGATAGTCGTTCCAGAGCACTTCGGCGATATCGGCCATGCCCATCGGCATGCCGGGATGACCGGACTTGGCGGCTTCTACCGCATCAGCGGCAAGGAAACGGATGGCGTTCGCCAACTGGCGGCGGGTGGGCTGCGTCATGGGTCGTCAGAATCAGGAGGCTCCCGCGGAACTGCGGGCGGCCTATTGTCCCACAAGCGACTGCCGGGATCAGTCCGTAAAAGCTGACGGTAGTTCGTATTGGTTTCGCCTGACAGGAACATGCCCAAGCAAAACGGCCACCCTGAACAGGGTGGCCGTTTCTCATTGCAGTGTCCGGCAAGCAATCACTCCTGCGGGTGATGCCTTCCAATGCTGTCATCACTCTCGCCGCGCGCCACCAGGGTGGTCAGGGCCAGGTCGCCGGTCACGTTCAGCGCGGTACGGCACATGTCCAGGAAGTGGTTCACACCGAGGATCAGGCCGATACCGGCAGGGTTGACGCCGACCATGGCACAGATCAGCGCCACCACCGGCAGCGAGCCCGACGGCACACCGGCGGTACCGATACCACCGAGAATGCAGACCACCATGACCATGAACTGCTGGCCGATGCTCAGGTCCACGCCGAAGAACTGCGCCAGGAAGATCACCGTCACGCCCTCGAACAGCGCGGTGCCGTTCTGATTGGCAGTAGCGCCCACGGTCAGCACGAAACGCGAGACCTTGTGCGGGAAGCCCATCTGGTCAGCCACGCGCAGTGCGGTCGGCAGGGTCGCATTGGAAGACGCGGTGGAGAACGCCATCACCGTGGCTTCCTGGGTCTGCCGGAAGAATTGGATCGGCGAACGCCCGGCCAGTTTCACCGCGATGCCGTAGCTGACGAACATGTGCACCGCCAGCGCCAGCACCACCACGCCCACATAGGCACCGAGCTTGACCAGCAGGTCGAAGCCGAAGATCGCCGCCAGATTGAACATGAAGCAGGCCACGGCGTAGGGCGCCAGGCGGATGACCAGGTTGATCAGGGTCATCGAGATCTCGAACAGGCCCTCGATGGCCTTGCGCAGCGTAGCGACCTTTTCAGGCGGCGACAGCACCATGCCGATGCCCATCATCAGCGCGAAGAACATCAGCGACAGGATCTTGCCGTTGTCCGAAGCGGCGTCCAGCACATTGTTGGGCACGATCGACAGCAGCATGTCCAGGCCCTTGGGCGCGGTGCCCGCACCGGCCACGATGGCCTGGCTGCGCTCGGCGTTCTCAGCCAGCAGCTTGGCTGCCACATTCTGGTCAACACCGGCGCCGGGCTGGAACAGATTGACCAGCACCAAACCGATCAATACCGCCACACCGGACAGCACGATGGTGTAGGCCAGCGACTTCCAGCCGATACGCCCCAGCGAGCGGATGTCACCCATCTCCGACACGCCCATCACCAACGCCGAGAAGATCAGCGGCACGATCAGCATGAAGATCAGGCTCAGGAACAGCCCGGAAACCGGCGTGGTCAGATAAGTGGTGACCGTGTGCACCCAAGCCGCGTCAGGGCTGACAAGGTGCACGATCAGGCCCAGCAGCAGACCGAAGCCGAAGCCGATCCCTATCTTCCAGTGGAACGGCATTTTGGCGGTGGTCTTGGCTGCATTGGCCATAAGTGGGTTTCCCTCCAGAGAATGGATCAGCTTAACAGACGATGTACAACCGCCCTTTTCAGCTTTGTCCTGGATAGAGAGGGTCCAACAATGGTTTTTCCACCACTGCGGTTTGCCGCCAACGCGGACCGGCCTTGAATACCTCGCGCAGTTGGCCACGCGCAGCGCTCACATCGCCCTCGCCACCCCAGCGCGCGCGCTGCATGCGCTGCAACGCATCGCGCTGTGCGGGGTCGTCCAGCTTCGCTACCACCGCGTCCAAACCATCCACTCCACCCATCGCCGCAAGGATGTGCGTCACCTCGTCCAAGCTGCCTGCGTCCAAGGCGCGGCGCAGATCTGCGGTGCCATAGCGCGAGGCCGAGCCTGCAGGCCGGCTCGCATGTTCAGCACGGGCAACCGCCACGTTGCGGCGGCGCGACAGGCCCCAGATCAGCGTGGCCAGCCATAACAAGGCGAACCGGCTGCCAGCGCTGGCCACAACCAGTTGTTCGCCACGTCCTGCGACGCCGCCAGGGCATTGCCTGCGGCCAGCGCGGCAGATCCGGTCACTGCCGGTTGCACCAGCGGCGGCGCGACCATGCCGGTATTGCTGCCTTGGGCAACCTGCAATGACAGCGCCGGCAGCGAGGTGGTGCGCACTTGACCGGCCGCAACGTCCCACCATTGCATCTGGATACCCGGCACGGCCAGCGCGCCAGTCTGCTGTGGCACGATCGAATAGCGGCGGGTCAATTTCAACTGCGGACTGGAACCACTGAAAGTTTCATCGTATTGCGGTGGCTCGGCGAACACCTGTGCGCTGTCGCCCAACGACGGCACTGGCAATTCTGGGAACTGTGCCTTGGTGGCGCCACTGGCGATTGCCTCCACCTCGATGGTGATGGCTTCACCGGTGCGCCCGCTGCTGGGCGCCGCGGTATAGCGCAGCTGCAGGTTTTTCAGCGGTAGCCAGGGCTGCGGTGCATCAGCCGGCGTCGCGCGCACCTGCAAGGTCTGGTCAGGGCCATGGGCGCTGAGCTGGCCATTGTCGCGACCGAAGAAATCGTCGAAGAAGCCACCCGCGCCCTGCCCGCTGAAACGCGCACCGGCCAGTTGCAACGGGCCGCTGCGCTCGGGAATCAACAGGAACCGACGCTCGACCACGTTATAGCGGCGTCCACCCACTTCACGCACGGAGGTGCGGTCGTCACCAATGCGCTGCAATGAGGCAGCAGCCGGTGTATCCAGTACCAGCTCGCCGGAGGCCAACTGGGTTGCGAAGTACAGCCGCACCACCACGCCCACGCTCTGCTGCACGTAGGGCTGCTTGTCATCGACCTCGGTTTCGATGAAGGCCACCGCATTGCCGTCACGACTGGCGATCGGCGCCTCGTCAACCTTCACCAACAAAGGCGTGGTGCTGCCGCCACCCACACGCAGCGCCGGGATGTCGAGCATGCCGGTGCGGCGCGGCGTCAGTGCAACCGCGTACTGGGCGTAGTTGCGCGAGGCGCCACCGCCCATCTGCAGCTGGCGGCTGCTGCTCTGCGCACCGATCACGAAGTCTGCTTCCAACGGCGCATAGTCCGGGCTGCCGGACTGGTCGGTCTCGATGGTCAGGGTGACCGACTCGCCTTGCTTGATGCTGTCGCGATCCAGCCAGGCCCGGGTCTGTGCCTGCAACAGGCCAGTGAAGGCCAGCAGGCCCAGCAACAGCCACAGCTGCATTGCGTTGCCTGTGTGCATCTTTCTCATCGTTTTTCCCGCATCCGTCGCTCGTATTCGAGCTGGAATTTCGCTTTCAACAAATTACCCGGCTCATCCGGCACGCGCTGCATCCAGGCCTCCACGGCCTGCTGCTGCTCACGCTGCGCAGGTGTCATCGCTGCCTGCGCGGCGGCGCTCTGCTGTTCGCCTGCGCGCGCCTGCTGCTGACGCATGGCCTCGGCCATGCGCTGGCTCTGGGCTTGATCCGCCTGCTGCTGCTTACCGGCATCTTCACTCTGCGGCGGCTGCTGGTCGCCCCTTTCAGTCGAAGATTTGCCGTCCTTGCCTGGATCCTGCTCAGCCGGCGGCTGGCCCTGCTGCGATTGCCCGGACTGCTGCCCCTGCCCCTGCTGCGGCTGGCCCTGCTGACCTTGCTGGCTCTGCTGTGGGTTCTGCTGTCCGGACTGGTCCTTGCCTTGCTGCGGCTTGGACGGATTCTGCTGTTTGCCTTGCTGATCCTGCTGCGACTTGCGCTTGCGCGCCGCGTCCACCGCGGCGCGATTGGCCAGCGCGTCCTGCATGCCCGGATGCGCTTTCAGCGCACGGTCGTAAGCGGCGATCGCCTCGTCGTACTTGCCTTGACGGGCAAGCGCATTGCCAAGGTTGTACCAGCCCTCATCGTTGTCGATGCCTTCGAATTTCTTCTGCGCCGTAGCAAAGTCGCCGAGCCGATACGCCTCCACGCCTTCACCCAGACGCTGGTGCTGCCGCTGATCAGCGCGCTGCCACCAACCACCCTGCTCGGCCGCATGGGCCGGCTGCAGCATCGGCAACAACAGGCATAGTGCGAGCACTGGCATCACCCGACGCGGGCGACGGAATGCGAACATCGCCAGCAACAGCAGCGGCGGCAACAACCAATAGCCCTCATCCTGCCACTGCTTGCCAGCACTGGCCTGTTTTTGGCGGTCCTGCGCCGCTGCAAGCGGCTCCAGCACCCCCAGCGCCTGCAGGTCGGCCGAGGTGTTGGCGATGCGCTGATAAGCGCCGCCGCCAGCTGCTGCCAAAGCACGCAGCGAAGTTTCGTCCAGATGCGCCTGTTCAATCGCGCCACGCTGATCGCGATAGGAGGCGCCCTGCAGGCTGCCCAGTCCCAACGCCGAGACCCGATAACCTGCAGCACGCAGCTTGGCCGCCTCGGCCAGTGCTGCCGCATCAACGTGATCACTCAGCAGAAGTATCTCGCCGTTACGGGCACCGGATCGCTTCAGCAGATCACCGGCCCAAAGCAGCGCCTTGTCCGCGCGCTGGCCATCGGCGGGCATCACTTCCGGCGCCAACGCATCCAGAAACAAGGCGACATTGGCTGCGTCATCAGTCAGCGGCGCCACGGTGAACGGCTCCCACGCGTAGGCGATCAAGGCCACTTCGCCGCCCTTGCGCTCACGCAGCAAGGTCGCCAGTTTCGCGCGTGCCTGCAGCAAGCGCGACGGTGGCAGATCGGTCGCGCGGATACTGCTGGACAGGTCCAGCACGATCACCAGCGGTGTCTTCGACTCCCACAACGGCTGCTCCAACTGACGCCAGCTCGGCCCGGCAAGCGCAAGCACCGCCATTGCCAGACCAAGTGCGAGCACAACGCTACCCCACCACCCGCGCTTGCTGCCGTCGCTCAGCAACTGCGTCAATAGATGCGGGTCCACCGCCTCCTGCCAACGTGCACTGCGGTGACGCCGCCACCAGCTGCCCAACACGGCTGCCGGCACCAGCAACAGAGCCCACAACCACTCCGGGCGCAGAAAGTGCAGATCCTGCAAATTGATCATGACCGCAGTCCCCGCCAAGCCAACGCCACCAAACCCAGCAACAGGGACAACGCCAATGGCCATGGATAGCGCTCGATGCGTGGCCGCACTGCCGGGCCAGCGTCCTTCACCGGTTCCAGTCGATCCAGTTCGGCATAGATGTTGACCAGCTCATCGGTGTCACGCGCGCGGAAGAAGCGACCGCCGGTTTCATCGGCCACCCTGGTCAAGGTGGCCTCGTCCACCTGGTCATCGGCACCGGGCAGCTGCACGCCGAACAAGGACATGCCACCGCTACCGCCGAAGGCGATGGTGTAGACGCGTACCCCTTCGGCCTTGGCCAGCTCGGCCGCCTTCAACGGCTCCAGCACGCCGGCGGTATTCACACCGTCGGTCAATACGATCAGTACACGCTGCCCCTGCGGCTGTTCGCGCAGGCGCTTCACCGACAGCGCAATCGCATCACCCAATGCGGTCTCACGCCCGGCCAGGCCAACCACGCTATCGCGCAGTTGATCGCGCACGGTGGCGCGATCCGTGGTCAGCGGCGTCAACGCATAGGCACGCTGACCGAACACCAACAGGCCTATGCGGTCGCCTTCGCGACGCTCGAGAAAGTCAGCCAGCACTGCCTTTGCAGCAGTCAGGCGGTCCACCACCTGGCCGCCAAGCTGCATGTCCGGCTCGCTCATGCTGCCGGACAGATCCACCGCCAGCATCATCTGCCGCGCCTGCCGCGGCGGCTCAATCGGCTCACCCAGTTGCTGCGGGCGCGCCAATGCCGCACACAGGCACAACCAGGCCAACCACAGCAGCAAGGTCTGCAGCACTGCACCGGCACGCGAGGGCGACTGATTCTGCAGACGCGCCGGCTCGTAAGGCACGCGCAATGCCGCCCCGCTCTGTTCGCGTAGCGGCCATAGCAACATCAGCAACGGCAATGGCAGCAGCAGCCATGCCCAAGGCCACGCAAACGCCGGCAACTGGCTCACCCAATTTGCAATCGTGTCCTGCATCAGCGGCGCCCGGCCATCAATTGCAGAAAACGGCTGCGGGCCAGCTGACAGACACGTTCGACCTGCGCAGCTTCAAGCGTTGGGCGGAAACCCCCGTCCAGCAGCAGACGTCCATCGCCGCTGCTGAAATCAGCGCCCTTGGCCCCATCGAGAAAACGCAGCCACGCCTCACCTTGCAGTTGCACGGCCTGCGGATCAAGCCGCCGCGCCGCACGCCGCAGCAGCTCCGAGGCTGCGGCCAGCTTGGCAGGCCCCTGCTGTGCCGCCTGTACTTGCCGGTCAAACAGCGTCATCCAGCGCTGCAATCGACGCCGGCGAAAAAGATGGATGGAAAGCACGACCAGAGCAATCACCACGACCGCGCCAACCAGCAACCACCAACCCGGCGCCAACGGCCACCAGCCGGGCGCTGCCGGTAGATGTACATCGCGCAGCTGCAGTTGTGCGGCCATCAGCCCATGCTCCGGTTTGGCGCTGCCCCCAGCCAGGCATCGCTGGCATCGTCGGTTACCAAGGTACTGACGCGGATACGCCGCCCAGGCAGCTGTCGGCACAAGTCTTCGACCGGGCCGATCAAGGCGCCATGCCAAGCGTCGCGTACTGCAGACGAAGTCAGGTCCAGTTGTAGACGACCGGACTGCGTTGCCAACGGCAATACACAGTGCGGTGGCGAGATTTCCAATGGATCGAGCAACAACAGCAACTCCACTTCGACATGCATCGACAGCGCCGACCAGGTTGCGGCAGGTACGACCTGTGCGCTGGCTGGATCAGCCAATACCACGGCGCGCGCGCCGGGATGCAGTACCCGCGCAGCCTGCTCCAATGCCAGTTGAAGCCCGCCATCATCGGCCGGCCGTTCGCCATACCAGCGCACCAGTGCATCCAATGCCCGCAATACACCACGCGTGCCACCGGCTGGCGGCACCAAGGCCTGCTGCGGGGATCCGCGCAGGGCCGCGATCCTGTCTCCATCACGCAGCGCCGACCACGCGGCCACTGCACCTGCACGCGCCGCCTGCACCGACTTGAAGCGCACGCGCGTACCGAAGTACAGCGGCGCGGCGGTGTCGGCAATCAACAAGGTGACCCGCTCGCGTTCGGTCTGGAAGGTTTTTGTGTGGGTGGTATCGGTACGCGCGGTCAGTTTCCAGTCGATATGCCGTGCGTCGTCGCCCGGCACGTACTCGCGCGACTCGGCATATTCCATGCCGCGGCCACGCAGCATCGACGCAGCACGACCACTGACCGCGTAGTGCCCGCGGCGGGCCTTGCGGCCGCCATTGGCAGCACCACGCAACGCAATCAGCTCAGCCAGCTGCGGGCGGATGCCGTCTTCGACAGCCGCAACCGTCTGCGTTTGTTTGGCTACAGGCGCACTCATCGCTGACCCGCCTGCAAACGTGGCCTCATGATCATTCCATCAACGGTGCAAGTCATCACACCCTGCCTCAAGGCAGAGGTACGCAATCAAGCAGTGCCGCCACCAGGCGTTCGCCATCCCAACCCTCGGCCGCAGCCTCGTAGCTGGGCAGCACGCGATGGCGCAGCACGTCGGCGGCCACGGCACGGATGTCGTCAGGGGTGACGTAATCACGGCCGGCCAACCAGGCACGGGCGCGCGCACAACGCTCCAACGCAATCGAACCGCGCGGGCTTGCCCCCCAGGCAATGCGTTTGGCCAGCTGTGCGTCATACGCACTGGCGTCACGCGAGGCCAGCACCAGCGCGATCAGATAACGCTCCAGCTGCGGCGCCATATGCAGTTCCAGCACTTCGCGGCGCGCCTGCTCGATCTTCTGCAGCGAGATCTTCTCGATCGCCACCTGCTGCGGACGCATCGCCCGCAAGGCACGCTCACGCGCCAGCCGCAGGATTTCGGTTTCGGCGCTCGCGTCCGGGTAGCCGATGCGCACATGCATCAGGAAACGATCCAGCTGCGCCTCCGGCAGCGGGAACGTGCCCTCCTGCTCGATCGGATTCTGTGTGGCCATCACCAGGAACACGTCAGGCAGCGGGTAGGTATTGCGACCGACCGTCACCTGCCGCTCGCCCATCGCTTCGAGCAGGGCCGACTGTACCTTGGCAGGGGCACGGTTGATTTCGTCGGCCAGCAGGATCGGATGGAAAATCGGACCAGCCTGGAACTCGAAGCGGCCTTCCTGCGAACGCCAGATATCGGTACCGGTGAGGTCGGCGGGCAGCAGATCCGGGGTGAACTGGATACGCGCGAAGCTGGCATCGATACGTGAGGCCAAGGCGCGGATGGCGGTGGTCTTGGCCAGGCCGGGTGCGCCCTCCACCAGCAGATGCCCATCCGCCAACAGCGCGGTCAATAGTCGATCGATCAACAACGACTGCCCAACGATTTCGCTGGCCAGGGCGTCGCGCAATGTGGTGAATTCCTGATGCAGGCCGTTGTCACGGACCGCAGCATCGTCTTGGTTAGGCAGCTGAGGAGGCAGGTTCATAAGTGAAGTTTGACTGATCCGCGGTGAAATGGTTCCAAACACCGGCCCGAAAACGGAAAAGGGCCGCTCCAAGCGGCCCTCTCCGTAACTGTATCAAGCGCTTATTGGGCGGCCTTGGCCACGCGCAGGATCTTCGGGGTCACGAATACCAGCAGTTCCGCCTTGTCCTTGCTGCGACCACGCTTCTTGAACAGGTTGCCGAGGAACGGAACATCGCCGAGGAACGGCACCTTGGCGACACTCTCCTTGTCGGTGAACTCGTAGACGCCGCCAATGACCACGGTCTGACCATCATCCACCAACACGGCGGTGTTGATTTCACGACGATTGATGATCGGCACCACGCCGAAGTCGGTCACCGGCAGATAACGATCAACCTCATCCTTCTTCACGTTCATATTGAGGAAGACACGATTGTCCTGGGTGATGGTCGGGGTGACCTTCAGCTCCAGCAGCACTTCCTTGAACTGAACGTTCGGCGTCGCCGCAGCACCGCCGGTACCACCAGTGATGGTGACGTAGCCGATCTCCTTACCCTGCTTGATCACGCCTTCACGCTGATTGGCGGTAACGATGCGCGGGTTGGAGATGACTTCACCGCGGCCTTCTTCCTGCAGCGCCGACAACTCCAGATCCAGATTGAAGTTGGCCCCCAGCAAAGTGTACGCAAGGCTCGGACCCAAGCCATTGGCCGAGGTAAAGCTACCAGCCGGCAGATTGACGTTGAGCCCACGATTGGCGTTCCCCACCCCATTGGTGGTGCTGCCTATCGTCGCGTCATTGTCACCGTTGTTGTAACTGCGCTTGCCACCGATACCGAACTTGGCACCGAGGTCACGGGCGAAGGTGTCGTTGGCAATGACGATACGGCCTTCGATCAGCACCTGGTCAACCGGACGATCGATCACCCCAATCAGCTCGCGCATCTGCGCGACCTTCTTCGGAATATCACTGATCATCAAAGTATTGGTCCGCTCATCGGCTACCAAGCGACCGCGCGGCGACAGGAAACCGTTCTCGTTTTCACCTGAACCACCCGAACCACCTGAACCACCCGAATTACCGACACCCTTGGCCTCGGTGATCGCTTTAAAGATGGCATTGGCGCTGTGGTAGTTGATCTGAACGTAGTCGGTAATGAGATCCGACTTGTTTTCGATCGCGATGCGTGCGTCTTCCTTTTCCTGCTCGAACTTGGCCAGCTCCTGCTGCGGAGCAATCCAGACCACACCACCGTCACGACGCTTGTCCAGACCCTTGGCACGCAGCACGATGTCCAGCGCCTGGTCCCACGGCACATTGACCAAACGCAGAGTCACATTGCCCTGCACCGTATCGGATGCCACTACGTTGAGGTTGGATTCCTCGGCGATCAGCTGCAGTACCGTGCGCACCGGCACGTCCTGGAAGTTGAAGGTCACCGGACGCCCGCTGTAACCACGTGCAGCCACCGTCGCCGCCGCCTGCGCGACCGTCTTGGAGGTCACCGCACCGGTAGCCAGTTCGCTCTGCCGCGGAGTGATCTCAACCACGTACTCATTGCCGGTCTGATATGCCAGCGAGTCGAATGCGCCATTGGTGCTGAGCACCAGCTGCGAACCCTGCCCGGACGGCTTGGCGTCAATGCGCTGTACCGGTGTAGCAAAATCAACCACGTTGAGCGGCCGCTGCAGTTCGGCTGGCAACACGGCGTTGCCAACGTCGATCACGACGTTGTTGCCCTGGTTGCGCAGGTCAGGGCTCGCGCCTTGGCCGTCGAACTGCATGATCAATCGTCCCGCGCCAGCATCACCGCGCTTGAAGTCGATCTTGGTTACGGAAACCGCCTTCACCGCCTGCTGCGGGGCTGCGGCTGCGCCGCCGACACCCGTAGCAGCAGGCTGTGCTGCGAAGGAAGAGCCGCACACCGCTGCCAACGCCACTCCCAGGGCGCAGACGCGGACCAGTGCATGGCGCCGGATGGGACGCAGGCTCAGGGCTTTGGTAAAAGTCATCGTGCTATCCCCTAATCAATCAACGATCGTCCAGTGCAAGCGAAGCTGGGCGTTCCAGCCAGCCACCTGCACCGTCCGGCACTAGTTCTATCAACTCGATCCCGTCTTCGCGGACGCCGGTCACACGGCCATCGCTCTGACCCATGTACACCCCAGGACGTACACGGTAGGTGACCTTGTCCGGCCCCATCACCAGTGCCACAGCACCCGCGCCGCTACCGATCGTGCCAACCATGTCCAAGCTGTCGAGCGGGAACCCTTCAAGCGGTTCCTTGCGACGGTTCGGGTCCGGCCGCAACTGGCTGTTGCCGTCATCGGATACCCAGGCGTCACTGAACGGATCGCGCAGACCCTGAGCCGAGTATTCGAAAGTTTCGAACTGCTGCATCACCGGCAAAGGTGACAAAGGCTCGGCCGGACGTGCACGCACGTCGGCAGTCCACTTTTCCAGATTGGGCGCATCGCCCGGCGTACTGGTAATACCGCGGGCGCAACCGCCCAGCAGTACTACGCACATCACGCCCAAAGCCAGGGAGGAAACATTACGCATGATTACTTCCCTCCTTTTTTCTGAGCATCGGCAGCTGCCTTTTCCTGATCGGCCAGTTCGGTGTCATCCAAATAGCGATAGGTCTTGACCGTACCGGACAACTCCAGCGCGCCACCAGGCGTAATCACGCCCTGCCCCCCTTTGGGCTTCAGATTGATGTCGTGCATGGTCAGGATGACCACGCGCGGCAGCGAGGCCACGCCACTGACGAAGGCACCAAACTGGTGGTAGCTGCCCACCAGGCGCAGCGCGATCGGCTTTTCGGCGTAGAACTCTTTCAAGGTTTCATCGCCGGGTTTGAACAATTCGTTGTTCAAGCCGCTGGACAACGCGGTCTGCGAAACATCGATGATCAGATCCGGCATCTCGGTCTTGCTGGGCAATTGCCGCAGCATCTGCTGCAGCACCTGCTCCATCTGTGCCAACTGTTGCTTCAAGGGTTCCAGATTGACCGCGCGCTTCTGCTCGTTCTCGAACTCCTGACGCAGCGTTGCCTCCTTGCTGACCAGACCCTCCAGCTCATCCCTCTGTCCGCTGACAACGAGCAGGTAGGACAGGCCAATGATCAGCAGCGAAATCAGCACGCAAAACACGATCTTCGCGTTGCGCGGCCAAGCGCCAATATTGTTGAAGTCCAGCTCTTTGGCGTTGAATTTCTTGCTCACGAACGGGCCTCCTTCTGCGCCGGCGCTGCCGGTGCTACCTCGGCCTTAGGCTTCTCGGCCCCGCTAACGGGAGCAGCAGGAGCTGCGGGCGCTGTTGTTGCCGGGGCTGAAGTTGCAGCCGTGCCAGCTGCCGCCGGTGCGGCCGCCGTAGCTGCTGCCGGCTCAGCACCGGTGACTACAACATCACCACCTTCGGATTGACCATCGCCAGGCGTAGGCAACTTCACCTTCAGGGTGAACACATACGGCAAGGATTTGATGTCGACAACACTACCGGCCTTTTCCTGCGCACGCGCCTCGATGATCGACAGTTCCGGATTGCTCATCCAACCCGAGCTTTCAAGGTTGCGCATGTAAGCACTGACGCGAGCGTTGGACTGGGTGCGCCCCTCCAAGGTCAGTGTATCGCCCTCCTGCTGCAGCGCCGTCAGCACCACACCATCAGGAATAGTGCGTACCAGCGAATCAAACAGGTGCACCATCTGCGAACGCTTGCCCTGCAGTTCCTCGATCACCTTCTTGCGGGCCAGCAGACGATCTTTCTGCTTGTCCAGGCGTTCGATTTCCTTGTTCTGCTCCTTGACCTTGGCGATCTCGGTCTCAAGATAGGCGTTGCGCTCGTTCTGCCCGCTGATCTGCTGGCTGAAGTAGAACCACAGCAAACCCGACAGCAACACACCGCTGAGCGCGGCAAAGCCCAGCATCCCGTAGAACTCACGTTGACGCTGTTTGCGGCGCTCCTCGCGCCATGGCAATAGGTTGATCCGTGCCATCAGTCAAACCCCCTCATGGCCAGACCCGTCGCGATCATCAGCGCCGGCGCATCCTGGTTCAGCGCATGTGCCTGGACCTTCGGACCCAGCGTCATCTGTGCCAGAGGATTGGCCACCGAGGTCGCCACACCAAGCTGCTCTTCCACCATGGTCGGCAAGCCGATCAAGGATGCACAACCACCAGCCAGAACGATGTGGTCAACGCGGTTGAACTCGCTGCCAGCGTAGAAGAACTGCAACAGGCGACTGATCTGCTGCACCGTCGCTTCTTTGAACGGCTCCAGCACTTCAACCTCGTAGCTCTCGGGCAAGCCGCCCTGGCGCTTGGCCAAGCCAGCTTCCTCGTAGCTCAGCCCGTAACGGCGCATCACCTCATCGGTGAGCTGCTTGCCGCCGAACACCTGTTCGCGGCTATACAGGCTGCGGCCACCGCGCAACACGTTGAGCGTGGTCATGGTTGCACCAATGTCGACCAGCGCCACCACGCCATCACTGGGTACAGCCAGCTCGCTGGCGACCAATGCAAAGGCGTTCTCAATCGCAAACGCTTCCACATCCATCACCTTGGCGGTCAGCCCACCCAGCTCCAGCGCAGACTGACGCAGCTCCACATTCTCCGAGCGCGACGCAGCCAGCAGTACCTGCACCATTTCTGGATTGTTCGGCACTGGACCCAGCACTTCGAAATCGAGGTTCACTTCGTCGATGGGGTACGGGATGTAATTCACCGCCTCCAGTTCGACCTGCGCCTCCATGTCGTTCTCATCCAGATCTGCCGGCATCGGGATCACTTTGGTGATCACCGCAGAACCGGCAACGGCAGCAGCGGCCCCCTTGGCCTTGCTGCCTGAACGCGCAACAGCCCGACGAATCGCTTCGCCGACTGCTTCGACCTCGACAATGTTTTTCTCCACCACCGCGTTCGGCGGAAGAGGTTCCACGGCGTAATGTTCCACGCGGAAACGATTACCGCTGCGGGAAAGCTGAAGCAGCTTTACCGCAGTCGAACTGATGTCGACACCAATGATTGGTGCCTGACTCTTTGGGATAAGCCCCACGGATTCTCCCCTGCCGACGGGCACTTGGACGCAAGTCTTGCGTCGGCGCATTAATAACGTTTTTTCAGCAAATGGCAACCATCCGGAATGCGAGACGCGATCTGCATCACGTCGCCCAGCTGTATCCCCATTTGCTCTCCCCAGGACGCGGCCCCAGCCGCTCCCCTGCGTAATCTATACTCTGCGGCTACAAAAACCGCAATCGGGACTTCTGGATGCCACGTTTTCGTCGCTGGCTGCGCTGGCTGCTGGCCCTCTTCGTCGCCTTCTCTCTGGTCGGCGCCATCGCCGTTGGCTCGCTCTATTACGTTGTCTCGTCCAAGCTCCCGGACGTGCAGGCGCTGCGCAATGTTGAATTGCAGGAGCCAATGTATGTCTATGATAACGAAGGGAAATTAATGGCGGTATTCGGCGAGACCCGCCGTTATCCGGTACAGATGAAGGACGTCCCGGAGCGCCTGAAGCAGGCCTTCCTCGCCACCGAGGATGCCCGTTTCTACCAACACGACGGCATCGACTACAAGGGTATCGCCCGCGCCGTATGGCTGATCGCGCGTACCGGCTCCAAGGACGGCGTACCCGGCGGATCCACGATTACCCAGCAGGTTGCGCGGCAATTCTTCCTCAGCAGTGAGGTCAGCTACACCCGCAAGTTCGCCGAAATCCTGCTCGCCCGCAAAATCGAGAGCGAGTTGAGCAAGGACGAGATCTTCGAGCTGTACCTCAACAAGAGTTTCTTCGGCAACCGCGCCTATGGCATCGGTGCCGCTGCCGAGTACTACTACGGCAAGAAGCTGGCCGAGCTCGACCTGGATGAAATGGCCTCACTGGCCGGCATCCCCAAGTTCCCGTCCAGCGGCAACCCGCTGAGCAACCCCGAGCGCGCGCGCCAGCGCCGCGACAACTACGTGCTGCAGCGCATGGCCGACCTGGGCTACGTAAGCCAGGCCGAGGCCGATGCGGCCAAGGCTGTGGCCATGCACGCCAGTCCGCACGAGCCGCCGGTGCAGGTCTACGCGCCCTATGTGGCCGAGCTGGTGCGCCAGGAAATGATCGCCAAGTACGGCGGCGATGTCCTCAACAAGGGCTACCACGTCACCACCACCATCAATGGCCAGCTGCAGGACGCCGCCAACACAGCGGTGCGCGATGGCCTGGTCACCTATGACCATCGCCATGGCTGGCATGGCGTGGAACAGCACTTCGACGTCACGGCCGATGCCGACAACACCGCGCTGGCCCGGCATATCGCCGGCATCCCGGCACAGTCGGGCATGCAGCCCGCGGTGGTTTCGGCTGCCCATGCCGACGGCAGCATCACGGTGGTGCTTGCCGACCGCAGCGAGCTCGTACTGCCAGTTGCGTCCAGCCGCTGGACCAACCGCAGCCCCGCCAAGCTTGTCACCCGCGGCGACATGATCCGCGTGCGTGCCGGCGCAAAAGAGGGCGAGTGGCTGATCGACCAGATCCCGCGCGGGCAAGCCGCGCTCGTCTCGGTGGATGCCGAAAGCGGCGCCTTGCGCGCCTTGGTCGGCGGTTTCAGCTTCGCCGGCAACAAGTTCAACCGCGCCACCCAGGCGCGTCGCCAGCCCGGTTCCAGCTTCAAACCGTTCATCTATGCCGCCGCTTTCGACAAGGGCTTCAACCCGGCCTCGATCGTGCTGGACGCGCCGGTAGTGTTCCGCGACCGTCGCGGCAAGACCTGGCAGCCACAGAACGATGGCGGCGGCTTCCGCGGCCCGATGCGTCTGCGCGAAGCGTTGGTGCAATCACGCAACCTGGTCTCGGTGCGCCTGCTCGACAGCATGGGCGTGGACTACGCGCGCAAGTACATCAGCGAATTCGGCTTCCAGGAGGCGGAGTTGCCGCCGAACCTGTCGATGTCGCTGGGCACAGCCTCGCTGACCCCGTTGTCGGTGGCGCGTGGCTATGCTGTGTTCGCCAACGGCGGCTCGCGCGTGGACACCTGGATCGTTGACGAGATCAAGGACCGCGAAGGCAACGTGATCTTCAAGGAGAACCCGGCCATGGCCTGCCGCGGCTGTGGTGGCACCTCCACCGCGGGCGCAGCACCTGTCAGCCAGGTGGTGGACGGCTTCAACTTCGGCGCCGAGGCAACGCCGGCCCCTGTTGCCGCCAAGCCCACCGAGGCCAAGCCCGAGACCATCGAGCCAGCCAAGCCGGTAAATCCGAATGCCCGCACCGCACCACGCGCCATCGACGAACGTACCGCTTACCAGCTGGTATCGATGATGCGTGATGTGGTCCAGCGCGGCACCGGCACCGCCGCCAAGGTTCTGGGCCGCGAAGATGTGGGCGGCAAGACCGGCTCCACCAATGATCACCGCGACGCCTGGTTCTCCGGCTTCGGCGGCCCGTTGGCAACCACCGTATGGGTCGGCCGCGACGACTTCCGTTCCCTGGGCTACCGCGAATACGGCGGCAAGGCAGCCCTGCCGATCTGGATCGACTACATGCGTGTGGCGCTGAAAGACGCCCCCATCGCCAAGAACGATCCGCCCTCGGGCATGGTCCAGGCGACGCTGAATGGCGCTGTTGAGTGGGTCAAAACCGAAGACCTGGACCGCGTACAGGACTTCGACTTCGGCCAGCAGAGTCACACCACCGACGACGCTGCATTCGATATCTTCTGATCACCCCTGCAGGCGGCGGGACGCAAGCCCCGCTGCCTGCCTACAATCGGGCCAGCAACCACGAGGCTGGAACCCGATGCCGTCATCGCCACCGCAATCACTTCCCCGCAACAGCCGCGAACGACAACTGATCGCGCAGGAAGCAGCTCGCCTGATCGCCGAAGGCGGCATCCATGACCTTGAGCACGCACGCCGCAAGGCCGCCAACAAGCTGGGGATTACGCTTGAGGCATTGTGGCCGCGACTTGCCGAAATAGAGCAGGCACTGCGCGAATACCAGCTCCTGTTCGCCTCCAGCAGCCAGCCGGGCGCGTTGCGCCTGCATCGCGAGTCTGCACTGCAGGCCATGCAATTCCTGCAGGCCTTCCAGCCACGTCTGACGGGGGCGGTGTTGAGTGGCCTCGCCGATGGCAACAGCCCGGTGATCCTGCATCTGCACTGCGACGATGCAGATGCCGTGCAGCGCTTCCTGCATGAGCAACGCATCCCGGCCGAAGCACGCGCCTGGTCGTTGCAACTCGCCGGCCATCCGTCAAAGCAGCACTACCCCGGCTGTGAATTCGCCGCCGACGGCATCGCCTTCGAACTGGTGGTACTGCCCGAGGACGCATTGCGGCAGCCACCGGTATCAGCGGACGACGGCGAGCCACTGCCACGTGCGACCTTGACGCAGCTGAAGCAACTGCTGGCGCAAGAGCAGAGGTAGTGCCAAGCCATGCTCGGCAGAGGCATTCCCGGTAAAACCCCTGCCGAGCATGGCTCGGCACTACCGGGCATCCCTGCTCTTGTGGGAGTGGCGCACAAACAAAAAACCCCGCCGAAGCGGGGTTTTCATCGTGATGGAAGCGGCGCATCGCTGCGCCGTCGCCATTACTTGTAGTCGCGCACGTCGTGGCCGGTGTAGACCTGGCGCGGACGGCCGATCTTCATTTCCGGATCAACCTGCTGTTCCAGCCAATGCGACACCCAACCAGCGGTGCGGCCCAGCGCGAACATGACCGTGAACATCTCGGTCGGGATGTTCAGCGCCTTGTAGATGATGCCGCTGTAGAAGTCGACGTTCGGGTACAGCTTGCGGGCAACGAAGTACTCGTCCTGCAGCGCAGCCTGCTCCAGCTTGACGGCAACGTCCAGCAGCGGATCCTGCACGCCGAGCTGACCCAGCACCTGCTTGGTCATCTCACCGATGACCTTGGCGCGCGGGTCGAAGTTCTTGTAGACGCGGTGACCGAAGCCCATCAGGCGGAAGCCCGAGGTCTTGTCCTTGGCCTTGACCACGGCGGACTCGACATTGTCAGCCGAACCGATCTCTTCCAGCATCTTCAGCACGGCTTCGTTGGCGCCACCATGTGCCGGGCCCCACAGTGCGGTGACGCCAGCGGCGACCGATGCATACGGGTTGGCGCCGGTGGAACCGACCAGACGCACGGTCGAGGTCGAGGCGTTCTGCTCGTGATCGGCATGCAGGATGAACAGCAGATCCAGTGCCTTGACCACGTCCTTGTTCAGATCGTACTTGCCGTCGGCCGACTCGAAGGTCTGCTTCAGGAAGCGGCTTACGTAGTCCAGCGAGGTGTCCGGCTTGTTGGCCGGCAGGCCGGCGCCGTGACGGTAGATCAGGGCCGACAGGGTCGGCACCTTGGCGATCAGACGCACGGCTGCCTGGCGGCGCTGTTCAGCGTCTTCCAGGTCCAGCGAAGCGTGGTACTTGGCCGACAACTGCGCGATCGAGGCAGCCAGGATCGCCATCGGATGTGCGTCCTTGGCGAAGCTGCCGATCAAGGTGTTGATCGAATCATCAACGCCGGCCTCAGCGGTCAGTTCGGCTTCGAAAGCCTTCAGCTGGTCGGCGCTCGGACGATCGCCATTGATCAGCAGGTAGGCCACTTCGACGAAGCTGGACTTGGCAGCCAGCTGCTCGATCGGATAACCGCGATACAACAGCACGCCGTTGTCACCATCGATATAGGTGATGGCCGACTTGCAGCTGGCGGTGGCGGTGTAGCCCGAGTCGTAGGTGAAGAGACCGGTTTCCTTGGTCAGCTTCGAGATATCGACACAGTTATTGCCCAGGACGGGTTTGACGACAGGCAGAACGACCGACTTTTCGCCGGCGTTGAGCGTGACCTGATCAAGATCGGACACAGTGTGCGCTCCTCAAGTGGAAGGCGCCTGTCCTGACGAAAGGGGTGCGGGCAGGCGCGTGAAGGAATTCCGCAGTTTTCCACTGCGGTTCCGACGATTATCGCACAGCAGCATTTGCAGTTTGCGAAGACAAAAGTCTTATAGCCGGAGTTTCCACGCGACACAGCATCGCGCTGGCACAACGGCCAGATTCTGCAATGGTTCAGCTGTACGACAGGCAAGACAAAACAACGGCCGCGCAAGGCGCGGCCGTTGTCTGTGCAGCAACAACAGTTCGATCAGCGCGCGTAGCGCTTCTGGAACTTGTCGATGCGGCCGCTGGTATCGATAACCTTGTGCTTGCCCGTGTAGAACGGGTGCGAAGCCGAGGAAATTTCAACCTTGACGAGCGGATATTCTTCGCCGTCTTCCCACTTGACCGTGTCCTTCGAAGACATGGTCGAACGGGTCAGGAACTTGAAATCAGAGGTCACGTCGTGGAAAACGACGTTGTGGTAATCAGGATGGATATCGGCCTTCATGGGGCTCACACCGTATTGTCTGGTGGTCAAGACCGCCATTATAGACACGACCTGCCGCGCCAGGCAAGTCGTGTCTGCTGAACCGCTTACCCGGACGCTTACTGGCCGAGCAGCGCCCCGCGCACCTGGGCCTCGAAGCGGGCCTGGTCATAGCCGATCAGCAGCGCCGTATTGTCCGGCGCACCGGTCTGGCGGTTCCAATCCACGATGGTAGCGCCGCGGCTGCGGGTGCCGGTCAATTCGATCGACAGCGGCCGCTGCTCAACCACGGTGCCACCCTCCGGCTGCAGCGCCCAGGCCATCGCCAGCGCATCGGCGGCGTACCAGCGCTCGCCGCGGCTGTCTTCCGACCACAGCCGGGTCTGGCGTGAGATCAACTCGTAGAAACGCGCCTTGTCGGTATCTGCGGCGAGCCATTGTTCGACATCACGGTGCAGCAGGCCGTGGGCGATGGTGGCCTCCCAGTCCGCGACTTCGATGAACGGGAACGAGGTGAAGACGATATGCGCCGATTCCGGATCGAAGGCGATATTGAACTCGGCGGCCGGGGTGATGTTGCCGTGGCCGGTGATCGCGCCGCCCATCACCACGAAGCGCTTCACGCGCTGCGGCAGCGTCGGATCAAGCTTCAAAGCGAGCGCGATATTGGTCAACGGGCCGAGCGCGACCAGCAGCAGTTCGCCGGCATATTGGTGCGATAGACGCAGGATCGCCAAGGCCGCATGTTCGGCCTCCACCTTGCGCGCAGCCAACGGCAGGTCCACATCGCCAAAGCCGTCGCGGCCATGTACATGCGCGGCATCCTCAGCCGGGTACACCAGCGGATCGGGGGTACCCGCGAACACCGGCACGTCTTCGCGGCCAGCCACCTCGCACAGCTTCAGTGCATTGCGCACGGTGTATTCAAGGCCGACATTGCCCGCTGCCACCGTCAATCCGATCACGTCATGGCGTTCATCGGCAAAGGCCATCAGCAGTGCCAGCGCGTCGTCCACGCCCGGATCAGTATCAATCAGCAACGGTATCTTCTTGCTCATCTTCTGCTTCACTTCTGGTTGGCCATGGAGTCTGTCACGGCCTCCATGACAGTGGAAGCACGCAATCAGGCCGATGCGTAACGCACTGCGCCGCCAATCCAGCGGTTGACGATGCGATCAGCCAGCTCCGGCGCATCGCTGAGCAGGCGTTCGGCCAGATCATGCACGGTCGGCAGCAGGCCGGCATCACGGGCCAGGTCGGCCACTCGGAAGGCCGCCAAACCGGTCTGGCGGGTCCCCAACAGTTCGCCGGGACCGCGCAACTCCAGATCCTTCTCCGCGATCAGGAAGCCATCGGAAGTGAGCCGCATGGTTTCCAGACGCTCACGTGCCATCGCCGACAGCGGCGCCTGATACATCAGCACGCAGCTGGACGCGGTGGCACCGCGACCAACGCGGCCGCGTAGCTGGTGCAGCTGGGCCAGGCCCAGACGCTCGGCATTCTCGATGATCATCAACGAAGCGTTGGGCACGTCGACGCCGACTTCAATCACCGTGGTGGCGACCAGCAGATCGGTTTCGGCCTGTTTGAAGGCGCGCATCGCCGCCTGCTTCTCCGCCGCCTTCATGCGCCCATGGACCAGACCGATGCGCAACTCGGGCAGTTGCGCCGACAGCGTCTCGAAGGTCGTCTGTGCCGCCTGCGCATCCATGCGCGCATTGCCGGGGCCCGCATCTTCTTCGCTTTCCTCGATCAGCGTACAAACCCAGTACACCTGCCGACCCTGCTGGCAGGCGATGCGGATGCGCTCGACCAGTTCCGGACGCCGCTCGGCGCTGATGGCGATGGTTTGCACCGGCGTGCGCCCAGGCGGCAGTTCGTCGATGGCCGATACATCCAGATCCGAATACGCCGCCATCGCCAAGGTGCGTGGGATCGGCGTGGCGGTCATCACCAGCTGATGCGGCACCACACCGGCCGTTGCGCCTTTGTCGCGCAGGGCCAGCCGCTGGTGCACACCAAAACGGTGCTGCTCATCGACGATGGCCAGCGCCAGATCATTGAACACCACGCTGTCCTGCATCAGCGCATGGGTGCCAACCACGACTTGTGCATGACCGCTGGCCACATCTTCCAGTACCTTGGCGCGGGCCTTGCCGGTGACCTTGCCGGCCAACCAGGCCACCCGCACATCCAGCGGTTCCAGCCAGCTGCGCAGATTGTTCAGGTGCTGCTCGGCCAGCAGCTCGGTCGGCGCGGCCAGTGCCACCTGTTTGCCACGTTCCACTGCCAGCATCGCCGCCAAGGCGGCGACCACGGTCTTGCCCGAGCCGACGTCGCCCTGCACCAGCCGCAGCATTGGATGCGCGCGTGCCAGATCCTTGCGGATCTCGTCGAATACGCGCTGCTGCGCGCCGGTCAGCTTGAACGGCAAGGAGTCGCGCAGGGCTTTGACCAGGCCGTCGCGGCCACGCAGCGACGGCGCGCGATGTTGCTGCAGGGCGATGCGCTGGCGGCGCAGGCTGAGGTGGTGTGCCAGCAGCTCCTCCAGCGCCAAGCGGCGCTGTGCCGGATGCGTGCCCGCTCCAAGGGCACCGATATCGGCGTCGGCCGGCGGCCGGTGCATGGTCAGCATGGCTTCGCGCAAGGACGGCAGGCCCATGCCGGCGAGCAAGGCCGGCGGCAGCAGTTCCAATGCGGCCGCATCGGGCAAACGATCCAGTGCCTGGCCAATCAACTTGCGCAGGCTTGCCGGACCAATGCCCTCCACTGCCGGGTACACCGGGTCCAGTACCGCGCCCAGCGCAGCGTCTTCGCCGTCACCGAGCACGTGATAGCTGGGATGCACGATCTCCAGCCCATTCTGGCCTGCGCGCGGTGTGCCATAGGCGCGCAGACGGCGACCGACGGCGAACTGCGACACCTGCGCGGCGCGGAAGTGGAAGAAGCGCAGCACCAGGGTGGCGCCGGAATCGTCGCTGATCGCCACCCGCAACACCGGCCGGTAACGGAAGCCTCGCTCCACTGCCTCCACCCTGCCCTCCACCTGCGCGGCCATGCCAGCCTTCAAGGCGCGGATCGGCAACAGCGTGGTGCGGTCCTCGTAGCGCAGCGGCAGGTGCAGCCACAGGTCCTGCAAGCTGGTCAGGCCGCGCGCTTCCAGCTTGGCTGCCACCCGTGGCCCGACCCCGGCCAGGCGGCTCAGTGGTTCGGTGGAAAGATCGAGGGTGGCGAGGTCACGGCGTGCAGACATTGCATAAGGATGCCGTCATGCGCCGCAAACAGAAACCCCGGCGTGGTTGGACGCCGGGGTTTCCTACTCCCCAAGTGATGGTTTGCTGCGGTGTTGTCGATTGGCGCCTTGTTAAGTTGGCTGTACGTGGCGCGCAGGCCCTCACCCCCACCCCCTCTCCCGCAAGCGGGAGAGGAGAGCCCTTTGCGCAGGCGACTCTGCTAGAACTTCACGGTCATTTCCAGACCGTAGGTGCGCGGGTCGGTGATGGTTGCGCCGACTACGCCCAGGGGATCGCGTCCGTAGGTGTTCAGGCCGCGGACGTACTGCTTGTCGAACACGTTGTTGGCGTACACCGCCCAGTTCCAGTGTTTCAGCGGCGAGGTCCAGCCCACGCGTACATCAGTGCGCTGCTGTGATTCGCCGATGTTGAGCACCTTGCTGATACCGCAGTCCCCCTGCAGATCAGAGCCTGCGTTGCAGCGCTGCGCGCCGCGGTAGGCGTGGCGCAGCGAGAAGCGCAGCTGGCCGTTGCCGCCAAGATCGGCAATGTAGACCGCGCCAGCCGAGGCGGTGAAGCGCGGTTCGCCGGTCGGTGCACCGTCAAGATCCACACCTTCCGGTGTCACGTAATTCTTGTACTTGGAATCTATCCACTCGGCCGCCGCATCCAGGGTCAGACCGTCGGTGACCTTCCAGCGCATGTCGAAGTCCACACCGGTGGCCTGCAGGTCGCTGTTGTCGAATACGTAGACCGGGATATCGACGGGATTGTTCGGGTCCGGATCGATCAGGCGGATCGCCTGGCGGTTGTCGTACTGGTAGTGGAAGACGGAGACGTTGTAGGAGAAGCGATCGAAGCTCTGCTTCAGGCCGACTTCCAGGTTCCACACATCCTCGTTCTCGAACGCGGGGCCGATCTGCAGTGCGTTGAAGCCACCGGCCTTGTAGCCCTTGGCCAGCGAGCCAAACACCATGGTGTCGTCGTTGAGGTGGTAGTCGACGACGAAGCGCGGGCTCCAGTCACTCCAGCTCTTCTTGTCGCGCACCAGCTTGCCCTTGTTGACCATGGCCGGCGGGTCGATGAAGGCCATGTCGAAGGTCAGCAGCTCGCGGGTGATCGGGATGCCCATGCCAGCCAGCGCCTGGAAGAAGCCCAGTGCCTCCAGCGTACCGAGCTTGGCTTCGAGGCCGGGCGCATTGCGCGTTCCGTTGAGCCAGGTGAAGTCTTTCTCGTCGCGGGTGTAACGCAGGCCGAAGGTCAGGTTGAGGCGATCGGTGGCCTTCCAGATCACATCACCGAACGCGGCGTACGAGGTGGTGCCCAGCGTGTTGCTGAAGCGCTCGTTCCATTTCTCGCCGACCAGCGAAATCGGAATGCCGTTCATCTGCGCCAACAACGAGGTGAACCCAAACAGGCTGCCATCAGGCGTTGGTGCAATACCCATGTTGCGTACGATGTTGTCCACCGCCTCGGTATTGGTATTGACCTCGCTGGTCTGGCGCGCGTCCTCGTTGAAGTAACTGGCGCCGGCCACCCAATCGAAGCGTTCATTGCTACCGGAGAATTTGAACTCCTGGTAGAAGGTCTCATTGTTCTCGGTGTTCTTCGAGTCCACATACAGGTCGAAGCGATTGGTGCCATCTTCCTCGGTGTGGTTGGTGGAGTCGTACTTGCGCCAGGAGCTGGTGGAGGTGAAATTGCCCCAGGACAGCGCGTGGTCGACGATCAGGCTGACGCCGTCGAAGGTACGCCACTCGGCATTGTCGGCATCGCTATAGGTCTTGATCTTGCGCGGGTCCAGATAGTCGTCCGGGTCCACCGGTACTGGCGGCCGCGCCGGATAGGCCGGCAACGGCACGATGCCGGTGGTGACGCGGCCGTTCTGGTCCAGGCTTTCGTGGTCCCAGGTGATGTAGGCGGTGGTGTTGTCGCCGAAGCGGCTCTGCCAGGCCGCACGGGTTGCCCAGACGTTCTCACCGCCCAGGTCCTTGCCGGTGGCACCGTCCTGGAACCAACCATCGCTGGTGTTGATCAGCGCATTGAAGCGAAATGCCGAATTGTCACCGGTCGGGATGTTCCACATCGCATCGGCGTACTTCTTGCCGTAGTTGCCGACGCGCACGGTGGCGCGCGCCTCGGTCTGCGCCTGCGGGCGCCGGGTCACCAGCGAGATCGCACCGGCAGCCGTGTTGCGGCCGAACAGAGTGCCCTGCGGGCCTTTCAGCACTTCGATACGCTCCACATCAACGAAGGGCAGCAACACGCCGCCGCCACGCCCGCCGTAGACGCCATCAACGAAGATGCCTACCGCCGGATCGGTACCAATGCCGAAGTCGTCGGTCTCCACCCCGCGCAGCCGGAACGATGGCTGGGTCGGCTGTACCGCACTGATCACCAGTCCCGGCACCAGCGAGTCGATGTCGCCAAGATTCTCGGCGGCCACGTCGTTGAGCAGGTTCTGGTCGACTACCTGCAGTGCAATCGGCACGTCCTGTATTTCCTGCTGCCGACTCTGCGCGGTGACGGTGATGCGATCAAGCGTGGTGGCAGCATCCTCCGTCGCCGACTGTGCCATTGCCGGGGCAACTGCCCCCACTACCATCAGCCCGGCCAAGGCCCGCTGCAGTCCGACTACCAGATTCCGTTGCTTCACTCGCATCGCGTTCTCTCCCACGCAGTGAGGTGTATGCCGGCGTCAGACCGCCGGCGGGCCCGTGTTGCCGGGCTGGCCTTCGCCAGCCGTGTCGCAGTTTGTTTCCAGCGCGTTGATCCATTCCCGGATCAAGGTCACGCCTTCGCTGTGCACCACCGCCCGCCCGACCTCGGGCATCATCACCGCCGGGTCATCACTGTCCATGCGGTAGGCGATGATCGAGGCATCCGCATCGCCCGGCTGGATGTCGTAGCGGCGGTTGCCAGTGCCCTTGCCCGCTGCGATCGGCTGCTTGCACATGCCCAGTTTCAGGTGATCCCGGGTGGGTGCGTCCAGCCACAGGCCGGAGGTGATGGCCGGGCCGGTGCGGCTATGGCAATGCCCGCAGTTCACGTCCAGATAGGCACGTGCACGCGCGTCCAGCGGCGCGGCAGGATCAGTGGCATCGGCCGCGCGCGGCAGCTGTGCTGATGATGCCGGCAGGTCTTTCAGATAGCCGATTTTGAGCAGATGCGCGAGCTGGTTGTCGCGGCCGCCGAGGTAGTCGAAATCGCGATTGAGGTTGCGCGCCTTGGGGCCGATCGGTAGCAGCTTGCGCGAACGGTTATCGGTGATATGGCAACCGCCGCACTGGTTCTGGTCCGGCACCTGGTAGGCAAACGCTTCGCGCGAGCCATCGGCGGCCACCAGCTCCAGATCAACGCTGGCGCCGGTGCGCTGCAAGGTCGCTTCTGTCTGTTCCTGGTTCCACACGTAAGGCAGCGCAACCCAGCCTTCCTTGCGGTGGACCAGCAGCCGGGTCTCGATCAGACGCACCTTGGACAGGTCCAGGCTCTCCTCACGCAACGAGGACTGCGACGGTGGCGTGCGCGCCACCGACTTTCCATCAGCGGCACCTGTGGCCGGCAGCGGATAGTAGAACGTCTTGCTGAGGATGGTGCCGACCGGGAAGTCGAAGGCATGCTCGGGCTGGTAGCCGGCAGCCTGCCCTTTCGGCATCCATACCGTGCGCAACTTGTGCGCGTAATCGCTGAACAGCGGTGTGTTCAGGTCATACGGTACGACACCTTCATTGAGCGACAGCTTGCCATCGCGGATTCGCAGCACATGCCACTCATCCAGCGTCGCCGGCTGGCCCTGCTCGAAGAAATGCACTGCGGCGGGTTTGCCGCAGGCAACCAGCATCAGCAAGGCACTGACCAACACGATCACCCGCACCATCAGATTGCGCATGCCCAGGCCTCAACTACGCTTCAAGTCGATGGCCGGCAGGCGCGGCAGATCGCATTCAAACGGCTTCGCATCCTTGCTCGGATTCTTGTAGCCGCCAGGACCGTCGGCGTTGACCACGCCGCTGACGTTGCGCAGGCAGATCTGTGGACCGACCTTCACCCCATCCACCGTCCGCGCCTTGTTGTAATAGCCATCCCACAGCACGTCGGGGAAGTTGCCGGTCAGGCCATACATCGCCACCTTCAAGGCCTTCAGATCCAATCCGTCGGGTGAATCACCGCCGCCGGACAAGGTGTTGTTGTGGATGTAGATGCGTTCCGGATATGGATCGAAATTGGGCGAGGCGCTGCTGTCCTTGTAGCCAGTGGAATACACGCTGGAGACGATGATGTTGGTGGTGGCGTTGTCGCGCACTTCGTTGTCAAACACCTCGATGTCATCGTTGGAGTTGATGACGATGCCCGAGCCGGCAGGCACGCTGGCCACCGGCGTGCCCTTGGCACCGAAGTTTTCGTGGTTGTTGGCGATGACCTTGTTGTTGAACACGCGGATATTGCCGCCTTGCTGCGACAGGCCCGGCATGTTGAACACCAGGATGCCGCCGGTGTTGCCGGTGGCAACGTTGTCGTAGACGTCGGCGTTGCGGGTGTTCTCGACCTCGATGCCGGCCAAGTTCTGCTCGGCGCGGCTGTTGCGCACGATCACCCCATCGGACTGGCCCACGTAGATGCCGGCATCGGACGCACCGATGGAAATGGTGTTCTCTATCAGCACGTTCTTGGTCAGCACCGGGTAGATGCCATAGGCGCCGTTCTTGGTGCTGGGGCCGCCGGTCCACTGCACCTTTACCCCACGGATGGTGATGTTCTCCGACTCGCTGATCTTCAGCCCGTCGCCCTTGGAGTCCTCGATGGTGAGGTTCTCGATGGTGAAGTTGTCGCCGTTGACCAGCAGCCCTTCGGCACCGGCCTTCTGCCCCTTGAAGCTGAGCACGGTCTGGTCCATGCCGGCGCCACGGATGGTCACGCCATCGGCGCGCAGGCTCAGGCTGCGCTCGAACTGGTGGCGACCGGCCGGGATGTCGATTACGTCGCCGGGCTTGGCGTCGAGCAGGCGCTCCTGCAGCGTGGCCGCGAATGCCCCGTCGGCCGCAGCCACGCTTGGTGCCTGTTCGGCCTGCTTCTGGCAGCCGACGACCATGACGGCCAAGGTGGCGGAAACCGCCCAGGTGATGCTGCGCTGCATGACGTGCTCCCATACGGTGGCAGATGTTGGGCGCAGTCTGGCCTTCAGGCAGTGTTCACGCGAAGGGCAAGAACGGCATACTTGGGGGGGCAAAGCGGACAAGCTGGAGGGGCTTGAATGCATCGCAGGATCAGCGGCGGCGACCGCCTGAGCATCGCCAACGTTCCAACCAACATGCTCTGTGGCCTGTTGTTGCTGGCCGAGCAACGCGGCGTCAGCAGCGACAACTGGTTCAGTGGGCTGCAATTGAGCGCGGCGCAGCTCAACGATCCCAGTGCCCGCATTTCCTACCGGCAGGCAATCGAGGTGATACGCCGCGCCCTGCCCACCTTCCCCATCGACGGGGTCGGCCTGGCCATGGGCGGCAACCAGAACGGTGGCAACTTCGGCCTGCTCGGCTTGGCGATGAAGACCGCACGCACGTTTGGCGACGCGGTGCGGATAGGGCTGGATTACCAGCGCAATCTCGGCCCGCTGATGAGCCTGGCCCTGGAAGACGGCGGCAGCGACAGCCTGGCCATCGTCGCTACCGCGCCGGATGAAGCCAACGACCTGCTGCAGTTCCTCTGCGAGGAGATGTTCTCCAGCATCGTGATGCTGGGCCGCGAACTGGCAGGCAACGCGTTCAGCCCGCTGCGGCTGGAACTGGGCTACCCGGCACCGGCCTGCATCGACCAGTACCAGGCCTTGTTTCGCTGTGAGCTGCGCTTCAACCAGCAACGCCACGCCTTGGTATTGGAGCAGCGCTGGATGCAGCTACCGTTTGCCAGCTACAACCCGGTGACCTCGCAGCAGGCGTTATCCATGTGCCACGCGCAACTGGCAACGCTGGCCTCGCGCGGCGAAACCACTGCTGCGGTCGAGCGCCAGCTACGGCCACGGCTGCGTGACAACCCGCAGATGAGCGAAATCGCGCTGGCCCTGCACCTCAGCGAGCGCACCCTGCGCCGGCAATTGGCCGACGAGGAAACCAGCTTCAGCGAGGTGCATGACCGCGTGCGCACCGAGCGCGCATTGGAACTGCTGCAAGACCCGGAGCTCGCCGTCGCCGCGATCGGCAACCAGCTGGGCTTCAACGACGCGCGCGAGTTCCGCCGCGCCTTCAAGCGCTGGACCGGGCAGACCCCGAGCGGAACCCGCTTGCCGCCAAACTGAAACGCAGATGCCCGGTTTCCCGGGCATCTGCTTCACCACCGAATCCGCGCAGCGGATCAGTCGATGATCATGATCGCGTCGACTTCGAACGCGGCGCCCTTCGGCAGGCCCGACACTTCGATGGTCGAACGGGCCGGGAACGGGGCTTGGAAGTACTCCTGCATGACCGCATTGACCTTGGCGAACTCGCCCAGGTCGGTCAGGTACAGGCCAAGGCGCACCATCTTGTCCAGCGAACCACCGGCTTCCTCGGCCACGGCCTTGAGGTTGTCGAAGGCGCGACGGGCCTGCGCGGTGACGTCACCTGCGACGATTTCACCGGTCGCCGGGTCCAGCGGAATCTGGCCGGAGAAATACACGGTGTTGCCGGCGCGCACGGCCTGCGAGTACGGGCCGATGGCGGCCGGGGCATTGGCGGTGTTGATGATCTGGCGGGACATGGACAGCTCCAGTCTGGAAAAAGGTGGCCCATTGTAGCGTCGCCAGCTTGGCGGGCAGCTGACCGGGCTGGGCCGGCCTTGGTCAAAAAATCACCAACGATTCGAAAGCGTTGCAGCACAAGGCCTGCAAAGGCTTATCCACAACTTGTAGGCATCACAGGGCACAAGCTGTGTGGATAGCCGAAAGCAGGTAGAGCCGAGCCGTGCTCGGCTGGGGCTTTCCACGCAAACCCGATGTGATCTTGTGGGAGCGGCGTCAGCCGCGAAGCTACCGATCCACCCGACTGGCAGACATGAGCACCGATTCATTGCTGCCAGTTTCGCGGGGGACGCCCCGCCCACAAGTCCCTCCGCTATATCGGTAGAGCTCCTGCCGAGCATGGCTCGGCACTACATTCGAGTCATCCACAGGTCGTGGACAAAATATCACCATGTTTTGCAGAGGCCCGCAGCGCAAGGGCTGCGCGGCCTTATCCACAGCTTGTATATGCAGCAGGACACAGTCTGTGTGGATAGCGGAATACAGGTAGAGCCGAGCCATGCTCGGCTGGGGCTCTACCGAAGAACCAGCTGTTGGGTTTGTGGGAGCGGCGTCAGCCGCGAAGCAGATGATGCATCCGGCTAGCGCGGCATGCCTGCTCGATTCATTGGCACCAGCTTCGTGGCTGACACCACTCCCACAAGTGCCCTTACCTATCGGTAGAGCCGTTGCCGAGCATGGCTCGGTACTACGCAGCCTGTGCGGTCGGGTTGGGCGTTGGCTCGCCGATCCGGCGCAGCGTATTGCGGTCGGTGTGGGCGAACGGCTCGCTGCGGTCTGGAATGACCAGCATCGTTTCCTGTTCGTAGGACCAGCTGCCGTCATCGTTGATGGTGACCTCGATCTCGTAGCTGTCGGTGCGGAATGCGTGTTCCAGGAACGGGTTGGAGCTGATGCCATTGGTCATCGAGCCACGCTCGGCGCGCAAGCGGAAGCGCTTCGCATCGGGCGCCGCCTTGCCCACCGCCATCGCGGTCTGCCCGCGCGGGATGGTCAGCGTCTGGATCACGGTGCCGGTTGCCGGCTCCCACAGCCAATAACCAACTTGGTCGTGGAAGGTCTCCACTTCACCGGGCTTGTGGATGCGTGTGTGGTAACGCAGTCCGTAGAACAACTGCGGCCCGTTCGGCTGCGCGTCGATCGGCTGCAGTTCAACGTGTTCGATATAGGCCTGGCGCTCGGGGCCATCAGCCTTGGGATTGACGTCCATGCCACGCTCGCCGATCCAGATACCGGCCATTGGCGCCAGTGGCCCGAGGTTGGCCAGGGTATCGGTATCGGCGGTGGGTTCGGTATAGATGTCTTCCGGGAACGTCGTCATGGGGATACAGCCTTGTTGAGATCCCGGCCATGGTACGCAGAACACGCCATAGGCTCACCCTCACCTGTCCACAAGTGATGGACAAAATATCACCATGTTTTGCAGAGGGCCGCAGCGCAAGGGCTGCGCGCGGTTATCCACAACTTGTGTAGATAGCAGGACACAAGCTGTGTGGATAGTCGAATACAGGTAGAGCCGAGCCATGCTCGGCTTGGGCGCTACTGGTGAACCCGACGTGGTTTTGTAGGAGCGGCGTCAGCCGCGAAGCTCATGATCGAGCAGATTACAGACACGTCCGTAATCTCAGCGGCGTCAGCTTCGCGACTGACGCCGGTCCTACAACAACATCGGTAAGGCCTTTGCCGAGCATGGCTCGGCACTACCTACTGGCGGCGGACGGACTGCACTACCTGCAGGCGGCGCAGGCGACGCATTACTTCGGCCAGATGGTTGCGGTCGCGGACCTGGATGTTGAAGCACAGCACCGCGGCGTTGAAATCGCGGTCCAGGTAATCCACGCGCTCGATATTGGAATGGCTGTGGGCAATGGCGGCAGCCAGCTGCGCCAGCACACCGGTGCCATTCTCCACCTCGACCACCAAGGCGGTGTCGTAGTCGCCGACCACGCTGGTATCCCAGCCAATCGGCACCCAGCGATCCGGTGTCTTGCGCAGCTCAGCCAGGTTCGGGCAATCCAGCCGATGCACGACGATGCCCTTGCCGGCGGTGTGGTAACCCATGATGTCGTCGCCTGGAATCGGCTGACAACAGTTGGCAAAGCTGACCACGCCACGCTCGCTGCCGTTGATCAGGATCTTCTCCTGGGCGCGATGGGTAACGCCACTGGCGCGCAGTTCGGCATACGACATCAGTGCTTGCGCAGCTTGGGTTGGCATCCAGTTGCCCAGCGCGACATCGGCCAGGAAGGCTTCCAGGCGCGGGTAACGGTGTTCGTTGAGGAAGGCATCAAGCCGTCCCTTCGGCAGCCGCTCGATCGAGCTGTCCATCGCTTCCAGCGCGCGGTCGAGCATGCTGTGGCCGAGCTGCACGGCGTCCTCGTGCTCCAGCTGCTTGAGCTGGTGGCGGATCGCGGTACGCGCCTTGCTGCTGACCACGAACTCCAGCCACTGCGGCTTGGGTGAAGCCGAGCGCGCAGTGATGATTTCCACCGTCTGCCCGCTGACCAGGCGCGTGCGCAGCGGCACCAGCTTCTTGTCCACGCGCGAGGCGACCGCGCGGTTGCCCACGTCGGTGTGCACGGCATAGGCGAAATCCAGCGCGGTCGAGTTGCGCGGCAGCGCCAGGATCTTGCCCTTGGGCGTGAACAGGTAGACCTCGTCCGGGAACAGATCGACCTTGACGTTGTCCAGGAACTCCAGCGAGGAGCCAGCGGTGCGCTGCGAATCGATCAACTCGACGATCCACGCATGCGCCCTGCTCTGCGCGCTGTTGGGGCCGTCGCCACCGAACTTGTAGGTCCAGTGTGCGGCCACACCGCGCTCGGCGATCAGGTCCATTTCCTCGGTGCGGATCTGCACCTCGATCGGCGAGCCGTACGGCCCGAACAACACCGTGTGCAGCGACTGGTAACCGTTGGCCTTGGGGATGGCGATGAAATCGCGGAAGCGCCCGTCCAGCGGTTTGAACGCGGCATGCACGCCACCCAGTGCGTGGTAGCAGTTGGGCACGTTGCGCATCACCAGGCGGAAGCCGAAGACATCCATGACCTGGTCGAAGCTTTTGTTCTCCTCGCGCATCTTGGTGTAGATGCTCCAGGGCGTCTTGATGCGGCTGATCAGGCGGTGTTCCAGCCCTTCGCGCGCCAGGCGCTGCGACAGCTGTACTTCCACCTGCGCCATCGACTCACGACGCACCACCGGCTGGCTGCGGATGTGTTTTTCGATGATGGCGTGGCGCCACGGATACAGCGCGCGGAAGCCGAGGTTCTGCAGCTCGGACTTGATCAGGTTCATGCCCAGGCGCTGGGCGATGGGCGCGTAGATATCCAGTGTTTCGGTGGCAATGCGGCGCCGCGCCTCGGCACTCTGCGCACCCAGGGTGCGCATGTTGTGCAGGCGGTCAGCCAGCTTGATCATGATCACGCGCAGGTCGCGCGACATCGCCAGCAGCATCTTGCGGAAGCTCTCCGCCGCTGCTTCCTGGCGGTCGCGGAACTTCAGCTTGTCCAGCTTGGTGACGCCCTCGACCAGATCGGCCACGGCCTGGCCGAACTCGGCAGCCAGCTCCTCGCCGGTGAGGGGAGTGTCCTCGATGGTGTCGTGCAGGATCGCGGCGATCAGGGTTTCAACATCCAGCCCGAGCTCGGCCAGGATGCGCGCAACCGCCACCGGATGGGTGATGTAGGGTTCGCCGGATTTGCGGGTCTGGCCAGCGTGCGCGGCCGCCCCGACCTCCCAGGCACGACGCAGCAGCGGCAGCTGCTCGGTGGGGAGGTAGCTGGCTGCGCGTTCGAGTTGCAGTACGTAATCAGGTACCACCCCGCCCGCGGGCGTGGCTACCTGGGCGGAAGGGCCTGGGTTCATGTCAGAAGACTATGCCAGCAGGCGTTCCACGGCAATTCCTACAACGCAAACAGCCCGCTTTTGGCGGGCTGTTTGCAGACAACATCAATCGATGCCAGAGAGGCGATCAATCGTCGTTCTTGGACATGTCTTCGTCGGCGACCACTTCGGCGGCTGCCCATTCCAGTGCTTCACGCTCGATGCGCTCGCGCTCGGACTTCTCGACTTCCTCGATCAGCTCGTTGTCGATGCGACGGGCAGCGATTTCGCGCAGCGCCAACACGGTCGGCTTGTCCTCGCTCTCGCTGTTGTCGATCGTCGCCTGGACACCATTGGCCAGCTGACGGGCGCGCTTGGACGCCATCATGACCAGCTCAAAACGGTTGTTAACGACTTCCAGGCAATCTTCTACGGTAATGCGGGCCATGCGGGCTCCCGGCGACCTGCAACGGCCGCTCGATCGAATGAGGGAAAGGGGACGGATTGTAGGGGCAGACCGGTCCTGGAATCAAGTCAAGGCCTGAACAGCCCCTTGTGGATCAAGCACTTGCTCAGTTTTCAGGGGCCAGCAGCGAGGCAATCAGCTCGCCGTGGCGTTGCTGCTGGGGTTCGCAGCGCAGCCGGCTGGCGGCGAAGATCGAGCACATTTCGCCGACGGCGGTGTCGAAATCCTCGTTGATGATGACGTAGTCGAACTCGTCGTAATGCAGCATTTCCTCGCGCGCGGCAGCCAAACGCTGGGCCATCACCGCCTCACTGTCCTGGCCGCGCTTGCGCATGCGCTCGTCCAGCGCCTGCCGAGACGGCGGCAGGATGAAGACGCTGACCGCGCCCGGCACCTTCTCGCGCACCTGCCGTGCGCCCTGCCAGTCGATTTCCAGCAGCACGTCCTTGCCGGACGCCAGCTGCGGCTCCACCGACTGCCGGGCTGTACCCTTCCAGTCGCCATGCACCAGCGCATGCTCGAAGAAATCACCGGCGGCGATCATCTGTTCGAACTCGGCGGCCGGGACGAAGTGGTAGTGCTTGCCGTTCACTTCGCCCGGGCGCATGGCCCGCGAGGTGAAGGAGATCGACAGCGAAATGTGCGGGTCACGCGCCAAAGTGGCGTTGACGATGCTGCTTTTGCCGGCCCCGGATGGGGCAGCGACGATATAGAGGGTGCCACGCATGCGGTGGGCCAACGTCGGAATGGCCCGGCATTGTACCGGCGTGGGCCGGTCTGTGCAGGATCGAGGGTTGATGGCCCCAATTGCCACGGGGGGCGGCTACACCTGTAGAGCCGAGCCTTGCTCAGCTGGAGCAACACCTGTAGTGGGGGGGGGGGGGGGGGGGGGGGGGGGGGGGGGGGGGGGGGCGGGGGGCGAGGGGGGGGGGGGGCCGGGGGCGCCCCCCCCCGCCCGCGGCGGGGGGGGGGGGGGGGGGGG